>NZ_KV832041.1:0-246 GCF_001837325.1 Streptococcus sp. HMSC065H07 | reverse complement strand
GCTGACTCTGATACTGAAACGCTTGATGAAGCGGATTCTGAGACAGAGGCACTTGTTGAGACTGACTCAGACGTGCTGACTAATTCTGACGCACCTACTGAGGCTGACGTAGATACTGAAGCGGATACGCTTGTTGATGCTGACTCAGAGGCAGAGACGGAATCGGATGCGCTCGCTGATTCTGACGCTGAGACTGAAGCAGATGTGCTTGCTGATACTGACTCTGATGCACTTACACTTTGTGAT
>NZ_KV832040.1:0-354 GCF_001837325.1 Streptococcus sp. HMSC065H07 | reverse complement strand
GCAACATTTCTTTGTCTAACTCACAAATGTCTGCTAGAAATGATTGGCCGTAGAAAGTATTGACCCCTAGCTTATGCAACATGAGGTGGTTCATGGTTGTATCCGAGAAACCGAGAAAAATCTTTGGT
Organism: Streptococcus sp. HMSC065H07; assembly: GCF_001837325.1. NCBI lineage: Bacteria > Bacillati > Bacillota > Bacilli > Lactobacillales > Streptococcaceae > Streptococcus > Streptococcus sp. HMSC065H07. The sequence continues at coordinate 226 of NZ_KV832040.1, read as the reverse complement.
TTGATAACCTTTTGTAGTTGGTCATTTTCAAAGAGGTAGGGTAGCAAGCGATAGGTATCGTCTCCACCAATGGCACATAGGATCATGTCGATGCTATCATCAGAAAAGGCATGAATCAAATCCTCTGCACGAGCTTCAGGATGTTCTTTGATAAAATCTAAGCCTTTTAGTGAATGGGGCAAAAAGATAGGATTGAGTCCCAGGTCCTTGAGACGTTGAATACCCA
>NZ_KV832039.1:0-250 GCF_001837325.1 Streptococcus sp. HMSC065H07 | reverse complement strand
ATTGACTTGGCAGTTAGCGAAGCTGCTAAAGAATACATGACTGAAGAAGGCTACGATGAAGTCATGGGTGTTCGTCCACTCCGTCGTGTGGTTGAACAACAAATCCGTGACAAAGTCACAGACTTCCACTTGGATAACCTTGATGCTAAACACCTAGAAGCTGATATGGAAGACGGTGTCTTGGTTATCAAAGAAAAAGATGCTGAATAAGAAGCATAAAACCTCCTAATCCTATTTATGAAGCAGAGAT
>NZ_KV832038.1:354245-395123 GCF_001837325.1 Streptococcus sp. HMSC065H07 | reverse complement strand
TTGATCCTGCTTCACTCTTTGGTGTTTCTGATGCTGAAGTCTCAGAGACTAGATTATTGACTGGCTTTGGCTCAGACTTTGTTGGAGAAACTGTTGAAACAGCTCCAACAATCGTCGCCTTATTGTCAATCGTATTATTTGATATACGGATTTCTCCATTACCATTGTCACCCATCTCAAAGTTTTTAGTAATCACTGGATCAGCCAAGGTATTCAATAGTTTATTATCGTAGACATCGACATTCTTGATTGTTCCACGAACTTGTTGGAAATCAATCGCACCACGATGGAGGTTATAGAGGTCATTAGTTGTCCCTGAACGTAGAATGGTATTGTCATGAATCTTAATTCCAGAATCATTGAGGTCAAAATTGTGACCTGCAAAGACTGTGTTCACACGAATACCTGCTCCAGCAAAGACGTCCTTGATGAGGTTTCCTGAGATTTCATGACCCTTACCACCAAAAATACCGATACCAGCCGCACGCCAGCCTGATTCAATGGTGTTGTTGAGGAATTTATTATTTTCCTCGGCTGCGGCATTTGTCCCATCTGAAATACTTGACCAGATAGCCAAACCATCATCACCATTCCCACGGATGTTAGAGTTTTTTACCGTTGAATTCTTGGTTCCTTGAGCAAAGTTAATACCATCAGCCAAGTTATTACGGATACGAGCGTTTTCAATAACAAGACCGTCCGTATACTTCATATTTCCCGTCTGGTCGTAGTCTCCAATCCACATACCAACTTCAAAATGCTGAACCCAGATGTCATGAATTTTCGAATCCTTGCCAAGTGTTCCCGAAATAGCCTTGTACTGTGCATCCTCGTTATAACGAGAGGTCAAGTTGGAATCCATATAAAGATTGCTCAACTCAATACCATTACTATTATGACCGAAGACAATTCCACCACCATAGCGTTTATCACTTGTAAAGTGCAGTTGTGTATGCCAAACACCAGCACCTGAAATTTTTAGATTATCAGCTTCGATATTAACTTGTTTGTCGAAATTGAAACGTCCCTCTGGAATATAGACAGATTTTCCGCTAGCTTTAGCTTCCTCAACAGCCGCAAGTAGGGCAGCTGTGTCATCACTATCATCATTGGCAGATGCACCCTTATCCACAATACTGATGCTATTTTCACCTTGGGCAACTGGCGCTGGAGCCTGTTCTAGCTCAATAAAATCAATACCATAAGGGACATTGTCATCTTTCTTCTTAACCAAAGAAATCTTATCACCAGATTTCAATTGGATGTCCTTGAGGAGAAGACGTGTCTCATCAAAACGGAAGCGTGCACTTGATCCATCAACGACTTGATCATATTCGTGGTCACCTTTAAGGTACTGCCATGCTGAGTGAGATGACAAATCAAGATTACCAACGCTTGAACCATTAACCTGCACATCCAACTGACCTGATGCACCATCAGGTATTGTATAACGCACATTCAAAGCATTGGCTGGCTCGGTGACATTGAAAGTAACTGCTGCATCTTTTTTAGGAAGCTCGACATAAGTTTGGTTCGTCGCTTCCACGGCCGTAGATTCCATGTCAGTTGACTGTTGGATTGTAGCTCCATTTTCGATAGTCGCATTTTCTGCTTCATGAGTCGTGTAAGGCATTTTGGCACCGTAGGCATCTGTGTTATACTCCTTGCCTTGTCCTTGACCCTCAGTCGCATTGGTTAAGACATTTGCTGACGTTCCTTGATTTTGAGAGGTGCCTGTCTCAATCACTTGATCGATGGTCGGAGTCTGCTCAGCTGCTTGAACAGTCCTTACCTGAGGTTGAGACGGCATAATATTGGCAGGCTGAGAAGCTTGCACACTCTCTGATGCTAGCTCTGAAGTCGCCAACTGAGCTGTTGAAACCGCTTGAGGGGCCTGCGCTTGATTTGAAGCATCAGTCAAGTCACTAATCGATTGTGCCTCGTCAGCCTGAACTGCTTGCCCATTGGCAAGGGCCATGAAGCCAATCAAAGCCGATGCTGCCCCAATGGAATATTTTCGGATGCTGTACTTTGGTTTTGTTTTACTTTCTCTAAACAAGTTAATTCTCCCGATACTTTTTTTCACAATCTCTCCATTTTAGTTTTAAGCTATTCTCGAACTAAAAACAGAGACTCTTAAATATTTGATGTACTTAATGATGCTGTTGTTTCTTTAATCCAAAACAAACCAAAACAAATTATAAGTCATGAGAACACAAAATAAAAGGCTAAGTAATCCATTTTAACAAGGCCTTAACAAAAATGTCATATTAGAAAGTTCAGTTATTCATTTCTAAATTATAGTCTAAAAATGTCGCACAAAAAGGTAATTTCTTTCACGTGTAAGAAAGAGAAAACTCTAAACTTCCATAAAGGCTTATTTAGCAAGATTTATCGGCTAAAACAATCAAATTGTATTAAATCTGTTTTCTCAGATTTATGTCAAACGTTTGACAGTCTTTTTTAATTTTACGATTCAAAGTATTATTTTCCGAATGTTTAAGTATTACAAATGTTAAATACCCAAAAATAAAAAAAGAGACAAAAACTGCCTCTGACTTTTCAAATAAATGTTTATTCCTAACTGATTCTTACGATAACAATGTCTCTAATTCTTCAACCGATAAACCAGTCACATCCGATACTACTTCTAACGACAGACCTTTTGACAGCATCTTGCGAATCAGTTCTAATTGTCCCTCATGACGGCCTCGTTCTAACCCTTGCTCCAAGCCTTCTTCATGCGCTTCATCAATAGCTGTTTCCATAGTCATGTCATAATTTTCTTGAATTCGTATGCGTTCATCAATCATCGCCTTTTCCTCCTGTGTCCAGCTGGATGAATCCAGTAATGAATCGGCATGCGTGACCGCTTGACTAGGTTCCTTAGAAAATGGGAGATTTCCAAAAAACTCTAGCCACTGCCGCCCTTCATCCGTAATATGCTTACCTTTATTATACTTATCCAACTCTAAAAAGGCAATCTGAAGAAGGTTTTGCCGTTTCCCATCCTTGTAGTAAGAATTTAACGGATTGCCCGTCCGACTATTGGCCATCCAATAAGTATTAATCGGGGACTCCTCATCTGGCAACAAGGTCTTCTCCAAGATAGCTATGCCATAGACTGGCTCCATCTGCTCATACATCTTATGCGTCTGTCCTTGTTGACGTAATTGTTGCACATTTTCCACCAGCTGATTAGCCAAATAATAATGAAAACGATTGAGAAAATAATGCTGCTTACGCACCTGAATCTCAATGATAACCTCAGTTCCATCATTCAACTTGGCTCGAACATCCACCGACGTTGAAAAGAGCTCATCCTCATCAAAGTCCTTTTTATGAAGCTGCGTCCCCTCCAAAATCTGAGCATCCACAACATCCAAATCCAAAATATCTCGAATGAAAGCCACCGTCACCTCAGGCAGACTGAAAATCTTCTTAGCCATGATATCCAAGGTCGGTGAGACATGCTTGTGTCTTTTTTCCATGTACCTCTCCTTAAGAAAAAATAGAGGATTGGCCCCTCTACTACTATCTATTCGGAAAAAGTAAATGAAAGCTTGCAACTACCCCTTAAATGCTTTCACAAAAGCCTTGAGTTCTTCGTCTGCTTCTGGAGTAGTTCCATGAAGCTGGCCAAGCATATCAAGAAGGGATGCTGTCTGACTTTCGATCGTCGCATTGGTCTGATTAATCTTAGCCACAATCTCGGTCAAAGGCTCCACTTCTTCTTCCTCAAAGGTATCCACATAGCGAGGAATATTAAGGTTGTAGTCATTTTCCACAATCTCTTCAAAGCTAGCCAGATGGGCGAACTTGTCCATATCCTCACGGCTCTTATAGGTATTGAGAATCTTTTCAATATGGGCATCTGTCATGATGTTCTGATTTTTCCCCTTATCAAACTCCTTAGAGGCATCGATAAAGTAAACATCACGATTGGTGCGGTTCTTTTTGAGAATGATAACTGTCGTCGGAATACTGGTGTTAAAGAAAATATTAGCAGGCAGACCGATAACCGTATCAATGGCACCTTCTTCCAACAAAGCCTTACGAATGGTCCCTTCAGCATTACCACGGAAGAGCACCCCGTGAGGTAAGACGATGGCCATGACACCATTGTCTTGCTTCAAGTGATAGTAACCATGCAAGAGGAAGGCAAAATCAGCCTTAGACTTAGGTGCTAGTTTCCCAAATGGTGAGAATCGGGGGTCATCCATGAAACCTGAGCTAGCAGACCACTTGGCTGAATAGGGTGGGTTCATGAGAACACCGTCAAAGTTAGTCGGCTCTTGGGTTGGCCAATCCTCATCCAAGGTATCTGCGTTGTGTAAAAACTGGTTTTCAATCGGTACACCATGCAGAATCATGTTCATACGTGCCAGGTTATAAGTTGAAGTGTTCAACTCTTGACCAAAGTAAACCACTGTCTGTGGTTGACGTGAATAGCGTTTGGCATTAAGCAAGAGCGAGCCTGACCCCATAGTCGCATCGTAGAGGGTAAAACCTTGCTTGTCCTCACGACCTAAAAAGGCAATCTGAGTCATGAGCTTGGCAACAGGTTGCGGTGTATAGAATTCACCAGCTTTTTTACCCGAATCCGTCGCAAACTGACCAATCAAGTACTCGTAAGCATCCCCCAACATATCACCAGCATGACCTGCCACATCTAGGACTGCCAACTCTTTCATCACAGCCGCAACCGTCTGGTTTTGCTTTTGAGGAGTCGCTCCGAGTTTCTTAGAGTAGAGGTCGATGTCTTCAAAAAGGTTTTCATAAAGCTCGTCACTCTGCTCAATATCACGGAAACCCTGAGCCAAGTCCTCTAGCTGAAAACTTCCATCATTCACTCGCTCTACCAAGGCCGTAAAGGTCAAGTCAGGATGAATGGCATAGCTCATCTCATCAGTGATGACTGCCAAGAGGTCTTCGTGAGTCTCCTCATCCTCATAGTATTTACAATAGACTGCCAGTGCCTCTTCCAAGCTTTCTGTCTCCTCCTCCATGGTCTCTGCCACGAAAAAGAGCATCTTGTCCGACAAATACTTGTAAAAGACCATGCCCAAGAGATAGGACTTGTAGTCATTGGCATCCATCTTAGAGCGGAGCACATCTGCTGAGTTCCACAGGGCTTGATAAAGCGACTGGGACGTTTGTGTTGTTTCCATAGTAATTCTTTCTGATTTCTTTTAGAGCTTTTCTTGTTCCAGTGGGACGACAGCAAGGGTCTTGCCCAGACTGGCTAAGACTTTCAAGACCGTGTCCAATTGAGGACTGGTCTTTCCCGTCTCCATCCGAGCGATGACCGGTTGACTGACCCCACTGAGTTCTTCTAGTTTCTTTTGGCTAAAGCCCTTTTCATGCCGAGCCTCGATTAGCTCCGTCATAATCGCGACCCGCAGATCACTTTCCAGGATTTCTTCCTTTGTGAAGAGCTCTGCTCTCACATCTTTCCAATTGCTGCCGATGGCACTATTCTTCATCTCTTAGCCCTCTTTCCTTCAAATCTTGCAACTCCCGCTTGGCTTTCTCGATCTCTCGTCTAGGTGTCTTTTGCGTCTTTTTGACAAAAGGATGCAGTAAGACAAAGCACCCATCCAGCCAAGCCACGAATAAAATCCGATCCCGCAAGGGTCTCAACTCCCAAATCTCCTCATCCAGATGCTTGATGTAGGGTTGGCCAGCACGGGTTCCATGCTGGCTCAAAAGTTCGATGTAGTCATTGAGCTTGTTGAGTTTAATTCGGCTGTCCTTGCTATTGTTACGAGCTAGCTCCCTCATGTAGTCCAAGACCGGTTGGTTCCCATGTTTATCCTTATAAAAATAAATAGCGTGCACAAAGCAACCCCTTTTCGAATTAATTATAACTCCAAAGTTATTAAAAGTAAATACTTTTAAGTTATTAAACACTAATGAACACCCTTTGAAAGGATCAAAGGGGCTCACTTATACTATTCGAAAAAGGCTGTGCTTAGGGTTGCTGATATGGGGAATTTTTGAAGGTTAGATAAACATATCTTGTAAGAGTTTCTTTTATAACTTAGAAACTTAAAAATGATATTTGAGTCTATTTTTTCTTTCTTTTAAGCCTTCTTGTGCCTGCTTCAACCTTATCAGCATTTTTCTTAGTTTCTAATTTTTCATTAAATACTGTTTTATCAATAATTGTCTTGATTAAATTATCAAGTTCTGTTCCTTCTGAATAATCTGCTGGTACAAAATAATCAATACGACTATCACGAGTCATTTTGTGAACTTTAGTTCTGTCATTAGTTTTTGGATTGTATACACCGATAGAATAGCCCCCTCGCGTTTTAACTAATTTCATACAAGGTATATCAGTATCACTATCACCCAGATAAATCATATTTCTGAAAGGAACACGTAAATCACTCTCTGGGAAAAATTCATTGACTGCGGAGTCATTTACATCTAAAACACCTTTGGTGATTCGAAATAAAAATTGCGTCTTATTGGTGTAATTCACTACTTGAGCTGGCCAGACTGCAACCCCATTTTCATCACAATAAAAAGAAGTCGCATAAATTTTCTTAAAGGCTCCCTTTTTAGCAATAGAAGTCCCCTCTATCATTTCTTTCAAACCCGATGAAATAATATAGTGCTCAACAGTTACACCTCGTTCTTCCCCATACTTTCTGATTCGCTCAAACCAGTCTTCAACCCCATCGAATAATGCTACTTCTGAACCAAACCTAGCTAGTTCCGTTTTTGTGAATAAAACTTTTCCTGCAGATTCCGTTTTCATAGTATACATATAAGCTAGATTTTGGTCCATATCATTATTATAGGCAAAACTATTTGACTTTTTCCAAAAATCTCCAATTTCATAACCTAAATTCTGGATAAAACCTTGGGCTTGCATATCATCAGGAGACAGAGTTTTATCAAAATCATAACAAATGGCTACAACTGGTTTATCATCTTTAGTGAGACGATTAGATTTTATTTTTGACATAAGGCTATTCTCCTTTTTATATAAACATATCCTGCAAGAGTTTCTTTTTCAAATTCTCAAGCTGAGAAATTTTTTCTTGGTGAGCAACGATGAGGTTATCTAGGTTAGAGAAATAGGCACCGATGGCTTGTTGTTCTTCCATACAAGGGACTAATATCTTTTGATTTTTTACAATATCACTATTGAGATTAACTTGACTTCCTGGTTGACCGTATCGATTCCATTTTTCTCTAAACATTTCTAGCCATTGAAACATAAATTCTCTATCAAATTTTGGATTCATAAAAATTAAAAATCCATCATGTACCCCAGTTTTAACGTAGTTAACAACGGGTTTTCCAACAGTGGCAGCAATACTAAGTAATAAATGAGGCTCCGTTAAAACTCTTGTTTTTTCTTGACCTAATTTTGATATTTTTTGTTCCAAACTATAAATTCTGCCATTCTGACTTGTCACATCAGATATACGTAACCAGCCAATTTCTGAATTTGTATCAAACCATTTTGGATCTTGTATTGGTCTCGGAGAAGCACCTCGAACAATATCAGCTAGCTCCCCAATATACTTTTCTTCCCACTCGCCTTCAAACCCATCCAAACGAATCTCAGGAACGGTCTGTCCAGCTTCGGGAAACATCTTAGAGAGCATGGTCGCCTTGAGAGATTGGTAGTTAGCAAGATTGTCCTTGTAGCTAGCCAGAAGGTCGTCGAGGGTACGGAAGAGGGAGCCGATGGCGGATTGTTCAGGTAGAGAGGGGATCATCATTTTATGATTTCTAATGATATCGCTATTTAAATTTACCTGACTTCCCGGTTGTCCATATTTATTCCATTTTGGCCTAAACATATCAAACCACTGAAACATAAATTCTCTATCAAATTTAGGATTTTCAAAAATTAAGAAACCATCATGCACACCAGTCTTTACATAATTTACAACAGGTTTTCCAACAGTGGCAGCAATACTTAATAATAAATGAGGAGTATTTAAGACTCTTGTCTTTTCTTGACCAAGTTTTGAGATTTTTTGTTCCAAATATTTGATTCGTCCATTTTGTTCAGTAACATCAGAAATTCGTAACCACCCAATATCTGAATTCTCATCAAACCATTTAGGGTTTTGAATAGGCCTTGGAGAGGCCCCTCTTTTTATCTTTGCTAAATTCCCAATTAGAATCGAATTCCATTTGTTATCAAATTGAGAAAACCTAATTTTCGGTATTTGTTCCATAAATATACTTGTCCTATTAGTAATTACTATCATTTTTTCTAATATTTTTTAAAGCTATATTTCATTCCTAACTCCTGAAATAAATAATAATGTAGTAACTTTTGTAAAATTACATTCGTCTTATAAAACTCATTATAGTCGGTCATCAATCTAGGATATTTAGATTTTTTATCACCATGTGTATAATAATTTCGTGTTTGTACTATACTTTCAATAAATTGAGAAAAATTATTAAAACTTTCTAAAATCAACTTTTCAAATTCTGAATCTGAATTTTTAAATAAAAATATTAACTTACTCTTCAAAAAAGATTCTTTTTTCCTCTTCTTGGAAATGTTATTTTCGCGCTCATAATTTCTTATTTTTTCCTCATGAAAATTTCTTGCATAAACTTCTAAATTTCTTATTGTGGATAGTAAGCTATCCTCGATGTAAGGTACAGAATGTAAATTTTTTGTATATTGATTGATAATAAAATCTAATTTTTCACTCTTCGTGAACCATTGATCCATAATCTCCGCAAAATTATCGTGTAAAGCATTCAAAGTAATATCTTCATATTTGTACTTCTCCCAAATTTTACCATCTCTATTATGCTGAAAAAAATATTTACCTTTAATTAAGGGCAACCTCTTATCTTCGTTAACTAACTTAAATTGGCTTAGGAAAGCAATCTCTGTAAATGAAAGAGGAGTTCCTGTTATTAGCTCAATATAGTTTTTAATTTGACAAGCAGTTTCATGGCAATGAGTAAACGTAATTTCATCATTGTCATTTGAAATACGTATATAGTACCTACTTGATAAATTTAAATAATTATAGTCTATACTAGCAATTGCCCTATCTTCTATATAAAGATTTCTACTCGGAATAAATATTTTGGTTGTCTGATAATCTGAAACCTTAGTTTCTACAGCCAACTCACCATTTATTTTTTTCCTAGAAAATACCGATTTACCTACCCATTGTTCAATATTATCAAATGAAAAATCATAGTAAAATATTTGATCTTCAGATAAGTAATCAATAATTTCCGTAAATTTTTTATCTAGCTCTTGGTAATAGATATCATAAATTTTAAAATTTTTCACATGATATTTTGATAAGGTAAAGCCAGGACTATGATCGTTTCCATACACAAAACCATAGCAATTAATGATCAATAATTTACCATCGCTTGTATATCCATAAATGACATCAGGAGCTTTCACAGTACCAATAATTTCATCTTCCAGAGAATTCAAATTACCAAATAATTCTAGAACGATATTATCATGTTTGTATGTCAATATACCACTTAACATGTTATCAGAAAGAAAATCTTCTTTTTGATCTGAAAAAAAGCCCTTTATCTCGAATACTTTGTCTAATGAATATGTCTTAAAATTCAATTTATCCTTCCTCTACCTCCCAACTCTCAGCGGTTCAATGACCTCTTCAATGAGTTTGGTATAGGCTTCTTTGATGTGTTTTTTGTAGCTGAGCGGGTTGAGGGCATCAGCTGTTTCTGCTTTGTAATCTTTGTAGCGTTGACTCTTGGTGAGCTGGCTTTCACCAGATTGCTTCTTAGCACCTTTACGATAGTGTTGAACGTAGTAACGAAGTTCATCGAGTCCGACATACCATTCTCTGGCAAAGCGTTTGAGATGGTCGTCTATGATGGCTTCAATCATAGTGTCCAAGACACCAGTGATAGATTGTCCTTGGTAATCTTTAGGATTGGCTTGGACTTCTTTCCACAGGTTTCGGATGATTTCGGCTAGTTTAGGATTGGTGCGTTCCAGACTCTGGATATAGTTATCAACAGTTTCGATATCCTTGTCACTGAGGGCCTGTGGACTATCTTCTTCCTGCTGAATCATACTTTGAATCAGTGTCAGGATGTAAGCATAGTTAATCTCGTCGATTTGGACAGATTCCAGTTCGTAGTGGATATCAAAGAGATTATCATCACCATCGTCTTCAGCTCGGCTTTTGAGCTCTGCTAGGATATTTTGATAGATTCCTAGATAGGTTTCAAGCTTTTCATCTGATAGGCCTGTCTCTGCATAGATAGCCGCTTCATCGTATTCGCTATAGACACGGATAGATGCCAGATACTTGTCAAAGGTTTGGTAAGCCTTGGCAATGCGACGGAGTTGTGGGCTAGTGGCCTGCTCAATCGTGATGACATAGTTTTCCACATCTTCCACTTTTACTTGAAAATCTATCCAGGCTTGGATGAAGTTAGCTTTTTCTTCCTCCCAATCTGGGGCAGTGACGTCATTTTCACCTCCGTTTGAGTAGAGCTTAAGGGCATTATCCACAGCCTCTTTAAAGGCCTCTGGTCTTTGGAAGGTGATGATATGCCCATAACGCTTTTTACTGTCAAAGATGCGGTTGGTACGACTAAAGGCTTGAATCAAATCCTGTGGACGCATGGGCTTACGGTCAATGAAGAGAGTGGATAGACACGGGGCATCAAAACCTGTCAAAAGACGGTCAACGACGATGACCAAATCCAACTGCTCATTGCGAGGAATGTATTTGTCTAACTTTCTGGCTAAACGATTATTGATGTCCGTGTTAAAGCCACGTAAATCAGCCATAGTAAAATGGGTACCGAACTCCTGATTGTAGTCGTCCATGACCTGTTTCATGTGGTCTTGGTAGTCGATAGACTCTTCTTCATTTTCCGACACTGAGTAAGTGACCGTCACCTTTGGAAAGTCGGGTAGCACGCGCTTAACTCGCTCTGACACCTTGACACGTTCGTTTCCTGCCTTGATACTCTTGAGCAGATTGTAATAAGCCTGAGCTTGTGGAATGGACTTAACGGTTAAGATAGCTTCGTAGGTCTTGCCCACACCGTTTGGAAAGCCCAACTGTTGATAACTTTTGTTTAGGATAGCATCCAAGACTTCTAGCATGTGCTCTTTATCTTCATAAACAGAGTCAGGAAGGTCTTTTTCAGGAATCGGCGAAATAATGGTATTTCGATAATCCACCTTAAAGCCAAGAACAGCCCCGTCATGGATGGCTTCTTTGACCGTATACTCATGGAGGCGTTCGCCATATTGTTGGTGGGTGGTTTGTGCCAAATCGCCTAATTGCTTGCGTTTATTTTCCTTGAAAATCGGTGTGCCAGTAAAGCCATACCAGAGCGAATTGTGGAAAAAGCCTTTGATATCTTTTTGAGTCTGAGGTGTGACCGCACGGTGACACTCATCCACAACGAAAGCTACACGGAGGTCCTTGATTTTTTCCGAATCCTTTTGGTATTTACCTTCTCCAAACTTGCGCATCATGGTTGTGATTTTCTGGATAGTCGTCACAATCACTCGCTTATCATTTCCTGCCAAACGCTTAACCAAATCATGGGTATTGTCTGTTTCGTCGATATCAATGACATCATTGGCGGCGTAGGAAAGAAAGGACGACGTCGTCTGCTGGTCAAGGTCCCTACGGTCGACGACAAAGATGGTCTTTTGGATAGCTGGGATCTGCAAGAGGTTGCGAGCCACCTTGTAGGAGGTCAGGGTCTTACCAGAACCCGTGGTATGCCAGATATAGCCTGATTCCTGACGGCGAGAGGCATCCTGAACAGACTCGATGGCATGGATTTGATAAGGACGTAAGAGGATGAGGGCTTTCTTACTATCATCAATAACGGAGTACTGCATCACCATCTGATGAGCACGTGGAATAGACAGGACCTCATGAGCAAAGTCCATGAGACTGGTCATGGGTTTATTATCTTTATCCACCCAAGATGTCAAGAATTGTTTATTGAGCTTATCTTCTCGTGCAGCTGCAATATAACGTGTATCAACCTTATTAGTCACAACAAACATCTGAAGGGCGGAATAGATGCCACGTAACTTTCCTTCACGGTCATACTTTTTGATTTGATGAAAGGCATCCAAAAAGGCCACACGAGGACTCTTGAGCTCGATATGGATAAGAGGAAGTCCATTAATCATCAGGGTTGTATCTAAACGACGGTCCTGATCTTGAGGATAGGCCTTGTCACGTTCGACTTGATTGACCACTTCGTAACTGGATTTTCCAGCAGCAATATTATCACGCCAGATGACAGAAAGTCGGATAGTCCCAAGGCTAGCATCTTCACGCTGTACCTCGACTTTGGCAATACCATTTTCACCTGCCAACCACTTAGCAGCTTCATAATAGTTAATGAAGTTAAGCTGGTTCTTGATTTGGCGCTTCTCCTGTTCGGTCAAGTGATGGTCAGCTAGTAGGGCAACGTTATTTTGCGCTAACTTGTCAAAAAAGTTGTCCCATAATTGACCTTCATTTTTTAAATCTGGGCGATAGGTCCACTGGCTCTCACCAGAGGTTAATTGCTCGATTAATTGACGTTCTATCTCAAGTTCTGGAGTAACTGGTGGCATGACTTATCCTTTCAACATTGTCGTAATCCCTTACATTATAGCATTTTCACGGGTTCTTTCATAGTTTTGGGAAAATTCAAACAAAAAACACAGCTTGGTGCCATGTTTTTATCTTCTATTTACTCTCCCCTATGAATAGTAAACCCTGTAGCTTGTTGGTTTGCCATGATGGTCATGTCAGAAATCTGCACACGTCGTGGTTGTTTGGTGACGTAGAGAACAGCATCAGCAATATCTTGGGCTTGGAGGGCCTCTAAACCTTGATAAACCTTGGCTGCCTTGTCCTTATCACCGTGAAAGCGAACTTGAGAGAAGTCGGTCTCAACGATACCGGGCTGAATGGTTGTCACCTTGATATCTGTGGCAATGGTATCGATACGCAAGCCATCGCTGAAAGTTTTCACTGCGGCCTTGGTGGCTGAGTAAACGGCAGCACCTGCATAGGCATAGATGCCCGCCGTAGAGCCCATATTGATGATATGCCCCTCATTGGCAGCTACCATGCTTGGCAGAATCTGACGTGTCACCATCATCAACCCCTTGACATTGGTATCGAGCATTGTCAGCATGTCCCACTCCTCATAGTCTTGATAGGCTGTTAGGCCAAGTGCTAGACCTGCATTATTGACCAAGACATGGACTTGCCCCACGCCTTTGAGAATGGCTTGGCAAACATCCTTGACCATGGCCATATCTGTGACATCCAGGGCAAAGGTCCAAACATTTTGATTTGGATAGGTTGCTTGGAGCTCTTCTTTCAAGGCTTCTAAGCGCTCCACACGGCGACCTGTTAGGATGAGATTTTCTCCCTCTTTGGCAAAGGCACGCGCCGTTGCTTCGCCAATTCCTGATGTTGCTCCTGTAATAAGTACGTTTTTAGGCATAATATCCTCCTCTATGATTCCGCTGCCTCTAATCGTTGTTGGTTAATTCACTCAACTTCTTGATGAAATCAGGAAGTTCTAGCTTGGGCAGGTTAGATTTTTTGGTTCCTGACTTCCAGAATATCCAGAGTAACTGGTTGAAACCATCCTGCAAGACCTTCTTTTGTTGGTCCGAGAGATTGCCAAATTCTTGCAACAGTTGGCCTAGCTTAGGGAGAGTTTTAATTCCAATATCATCCAGACTTTCAATTCCAGAATCAAGAATGGTATCAAAGAATAAATCACAGACTTGCTTGAGTTCTTGATTTGGCAAGGTCTCAATCCATTCTTGGAAGGTCTCTTCTAAGCGTTGACTCAGGTCTGTGGGCTGGTCCACATAAACAAAATCATTTGTTTCCAGGTCAACCTGCCAAAGCAAGACATTGTGTTGAGCGATGCCAATGCCATCTGCTGCTACGAGCTTTGCGGGCTTGTCCCAGTAGAGCATGACTCCCACAACAGATTCTTGAGGTCTGATAACCGTCATCTTAGTTTTCAACTCTTGGTAAGAAGGCTTCTCTAAGAGGGGTTTCATCAATCCCGGAGAATCCAGAAGCAAGAGCTCTGCTATTTTCTCACGCAGGACAGTCGAACTCTGAACAGCCGAATAGAGGGCAAGATTGCCACCCTTGGAATGTCCAGAAACAGCGATATGGCCACTGAGGTTTGGCAAGTGCTTCTCCAGAAAGGCCATGGCTGAGCGATGGGCAGGAATTTCCCGACTGTAGGTCAGCTGAAAATCTTCCTTCCAACCAATGACGCTATCATCGGTACCACGAAAGACAATCTGCTGGTAGCCCAATTCAGGCAGACTGAAAATCATAGCTGCAAACTGTTTTTCGACTTCCTTGTCCAAGACACTACAGTAGTCACTTAGATTAAGTCCAGCGAAACGCTTCGACCTGACCATGGCTTCAGCCAAATCTACCCGTTCCTTAGTCACCATGAAGGTATACTCAGGATTTAGCTCTTTACCCTCGGCATAGTCATGTAAATTGATGGTTTTCTGTAAATCACTTGCTGTGAGGCATTTTTCATAAGTCAGGTAGCCAATTTCATTGATGCAAACCTTATCCAAGATATTAAGTGGCTCTTGGTCAAAAGGTATATCCTTAACTTTTTCAAGATAATCGATTAGATTGGACATAGTAATCTCCTTGAAGTCTTTCTTACTTTGATTTTACTAGAATTTTCAAAAAATTGTTAGTGAAAAATGTGATATGATAAGAGAGATTATTTATTAGGAAAAGGAAGCTTATGACTATTTCACGATTTTACCGTATTTTACTAGCTCTTTGTGGACTGGTAGGAGTCTCTATCCAAATCCATGATGATGGTTGGGGCATGTTGCTCTACTACACCGTTTTGTCCAATATCCTCGTCTTTTCTAGTTTGATTTTCTTTATCATCTATGACTTCAAAAAAGGGGATGCGACGACTAACACAAAACTCTTGCGTTACAAGGGTGGCGTAACCATGGCCATCCTCATCACTGGAGTCATCTATCACATCCTCTTGGCTCCTATTACAGAACCTGAGAAATTCTGGACCCTCCGCAATTTCTTGGTTCACTATATTGTCCCTTGGGGATTGGTGCTTGATACCCTCATTTTCGATGCTAAGAAAGCCTACCGTCTCCGTGAACCAATTTACTGGTCAGTGGTCCCTCTGTCTTACTTTGCCTTTGCCCTTCTAAATGGCTTGGTTCTAAAACTCCCAATCCCAGGTGCCAAAGATAGCCCTTTCGCCTACTTCTTTATCAATGTCAATAAATTTGGTTGGAACAAGGTCTTGGTAAATGTCCTAGTCATCAGTGCCGGGTATATCGCTGTTGGCTATCTCTTGTTCCTCTTGAAAAAATTTATCGGTCGTAAACCAGCATAAAATACAAACTGAGCCCCAAAAGGAACTCAGTTTTTTTCTATTGCAATAAACCCAATTTCTCAAAAGCCTTGTAGAGGCCATCAGCTTCAACATCGTCTGTTACAAAGTCTGCCATAGCCAAGATTTCTGGCCCACCATTTCCCATGGCAACCCCAACCTCACAGTATTCCAACATAGGGATATCAATCTTGGCATCGCCAAAAGCAATGGTCTCCGAACGCTCAGCCCCCAAATGTTCCAAAAGGACATCGATGGCATGGGCCTTGTTAATATCCTTAACACCTAGATCACCAAACAAGGCTGTTTCACCTCGCCCTCCCCAAGTATGGGCTTCAAGCTGTGGAAAAGCTTCTTTTGAATCTAGATGGTCCTGATAGGATTCTAAAACGAAACTGACCTTGTTTAGGTCATCACGGTAGAGTTCCCTACCATACTGAAGGCCATGAAGAAAATCTTCTGGTTCCTTACCAGCGACAGACTCTTCTGATTGCCCCTTTTGAATGGCATAAGTCTTAAGTGTCTCACGTGCCCGCTCCCGAAAATCAGGACTGGCAAAGAGACCATTATTGCTCTCAAGATAAAAAGCTAGATGGCGTTGGGTAAACCAATCCACAATCTTAGCCGCATCTTCCTTAGAAATCAGCTGATGCATAAGGACTTGGCCATGATGCTCTACATAAGAGCCATTACCACCAATCATCCCATCCAAGCCAATTTCCCATAATTCTGGCTGCATTTCTGCCTTGCTACGACCAGTACAAACATAGACCAGATGGCCCTTTTTACGGGCCTGACGAATAGCCTTGATTGCTGACACTGGAATGCGGTTATGATAATCCACCAAGGTCCCATCAACATCTAGAAAAATAAGTTTTGACATGATATTACCTCAAGTATTCTTTTCCCTTATTATACCCTTATATTGATTAACGGGATACTACTATCCTTGGACAAACTGATACTATCCTACGATAGTATTGTCTCTAATCCAATGCATTGCCATTTTGCATGAAAGAAGCTATGATGAAAGTATGAATGATTTAAAAACACTACTGAATCACCTGCCCTATAAATTAGCAGCCTATGATGCCCAAGGAAACTTTCTCTATGACAATGGTGGCGCTGACGGTAGTTTCTTCCCCCGTGAGTCTGAAAATCTGCCTGATTGGATTATGTCTGAAGTGCTAGCCTCTCCTACCAAAGAAAGAAGTTATCAGATTCCAACAGACAGTTTTGATCAAGTTCTCATCCAAACCTACCAAGCTGCTATAGACAAAGATGGAAATGTCTTGGGATTTTGGGAGACCATCTATGATTTGAAGCAGCCTCTCAAAACCTATCTAGATAACTCTGCTCAAGCTCTTGTAGCCTGGTCGGATGCCACTAGTGGCGCTAGTTTCAAGGAGGAAACTGACTTTTAAGCTAAATTTCTTGCTTTAATAAATGAAAAATTCACTTAATTCAAGACTAGCTCAAAACACCCTTATTCATAAAATGTGCCTAAGTCAGCACTACAAAGGCTTTTTGAACATCAGTCACTTTAATATCTCTCACAGAATTTACAAACACTCTATTTTGCATTTTTGCAGTATTTAAGGTAGAATGGGAGTAATGAGAAAAAGAATAAAACCGATCGTTGTTTACGTGGTTCTAGCTCTTTTAGGATTAGCATTAGTTATTGCAAATATTCACAATACGTCCAAACAGCAGGCGCATCTCCAAAACGTGAAATCTGCTCTTCCTTATGCTACTACACCAAAAACAACAACCAGTAGTACATCTAGCAGTTCCGACGAGGAGCTGATACTCAATCCCATTATCGACCTTTCGGGGTGGCAACTACCTCAGGATATCGATTACGATGTCTTGTCAAATCATATTTCTGGTGCTATTATCCGCGTCTTCGGTGGATCACAGATTAGTAAGGATAGCAATGCCGCTAGTTCGAATGGGGTCGACAAATCTTTTAAAACACATATCAAAGAACTCAAAAAACGTGACGTTCCAGTTGCCGTCTATTCCTACGCTCAAGGTACTTCTGTTAAAGAGATGAAGGAAGAAGCTCGTATTTTCTACAAAAATGCTTCTCCATACAAACCTACTTATTACTGGATCGACGTTGAAGAAGAAACCATGTCCAACATGGAGCAAGGTGTCCAAGCCTTTTTCGCTGAGCTCAAACGTCTAGGAGCTGAAAACGTTGGTCTCTATATTGGTGCTTATTTCATGCTTGAGCAAGAAGTTTCAACTAAAAACTTTGATGCTGTTTGGATTCCAGCCTTCGGTACCGATTCTGGTTATTATGAAGCTCTACCAAATACTGAAATCGACTATGACCTTCACCAGTATACGTCACAAGGAAGCCTGCCTGGTTTCGATAATATCCTAGATCTTAACCAAATCAATCCTGAGAAAAACAAACGTAAAACCTTTGAAAAACTCTTTGGTAAGATTAAGCAAAAACCAACTAAAAATAAGAAGACTACTTCGACAAGTTCATCTAGTAGTCAGTAAAAACCAGTGTTTAAGGCACTGGTTTTCTTCTTGTCAAATTGGCTTAGGCGTGCTCGGATGAATGTGTTATAATGGATGGTAGAAATGTATAACTTTAAAAGGAGATATGACAATGGCTAAGAAAGGCAAAGTCAAGAAGACCTTGGTTGACCAAATTCTTGATAAAGCTAATATTGACCATGATAGCTTATCCTTCAATGGTTTAGAAGGGGAGCTTCCAGAAGATGTGGCGCGTGAGAGCATTTATAAAACCCTCGCCCTTAAGGGAGATAAGACAGGACCAGTCATCGGCATCGTCCCTATCACCGAACACCTGTCTGAAAAGAAATTAGCTAAAATTTCAGGGAACAAGAAAGTTCAAATGATTCCACAAAAGGATCTCCAAAAAACAACTGGCTATGTTCACGGAGCTAACAACCCAGTGGGAATTCGTCAAAAGCACAATTTCCCTATTTATATCGATCAATCTGCCCAAGAAGCTGGCTTCCTTATTG
Source organism: Streptococcus sp. HMSC065H07 (assembly GCF_001837325.1). Lineage (NCBI taxonomy): Bacteria > Bacillati > Bacillota > Bacilli > Lactobacillales > Streptococcaceae > Streptococcus > Streptococcus sp. HMSC065H07. Next base: position 376,704 of record NZ_KV832038.1, on the reverse strand, counting down.
TCTCAGCGGGGGAAATTGGGCGTTCTATCCGTATCAATAGTCAAGATCTTGCTGATTTTGTTAATGCTGAATTTTCTGATATTAAGGAGTAATCATGAAACTGTATTTTGTACGTCACGGTAAAACCGAGTGGAACTTGGAAGGCCGACTTCAAGGCGCCAAGGGAGACTCGCCTTTGCTTAAAGAATCTATCGAACAAGTACGTGAGTTAGGTCACTATCTCAGTGACACACATTTTGACTTGATCTTCTCAAGTGACCTACCACGTGCTAAAAAAACCACTGAACTCATCATGGAGTCTCAAAAGCCTAAAGCTAAAGTTACCTACACTAAAGCTCTGCGTGAATGGCAACTTGGTAAACTGGAAGGGCAAAAAATTGCACTCGTTCAGGCCATCTATCCAAAAGAAATGGATGCTTTCCGTCATAACCTAGCCAACTTCCGTGCTAATGACTTCCAAGCTGAGTCTGTCTACCAGACAACCAAACGTGTGGCCGAATTTGTTAAAACACTTAAAGATAGTGATGCTAAAAATGTCCTCATCGTCGGTCACGGAGCTAACTTAACGGCTTCTATCCGTACACTCCTTGGTTTTGAACCTGGTCTTCTTCGTAAGGCAGGCGGTCTTGACAATGCTTCTGTCACTATTCTCGAAACCAATGATTTCGAGCACTTCACTCTTAAATGTTGGAATGATACATCTTATATGGATGAACAAAACAAGATTAGCTAAATCATTGACTGACTTCATAAGACAAGCGATCCTGAACAAGGGTCGCTTTTTAGCAGTCAAAAAGCCCTTAAATCTATTACTTTAAGAGCTTCACTTCAATTATTTCCAACTCGGTTCCTCTGGCAAACGATTTAATTCGACACCAAAGTCTCGGGCCAAGTCCTCTAGTTCATTTTCAAAATCGTCTAGTTCCTGTGAGACAAGATCATACTGTCCTTCAGACAATAAACGCTTAAAACGAAGACCACGACTCAAGATAAATTCCACGTCTATTTTGGCAGTTCTGTGTACATGTTCCCAATAGTTGTTAGCAAACCCTCTTTGCTTTTCCTCAGCATTAAGGTGGTCCACTAATGCATAATAGGAATCCCAAGCAACGCCCTTCATCTGCTCTGCATCTCTAATACCTTCGAAGAGATCGTCACGTTTGGCTTCGAGTGCTTCTACCTCTTTTCTCAAAGCATCACGTTCAGCACTTAGTGCTTCAATATCATGTTTCAAGTTGTTGATTTCTACCATTTTCAAACTCCTTATCTCACGTTCTAGACAATAAAACGGCCATACGAGGCCGCTCTATTATCTTCCATATTTCATACGAAGGATTTTTTCCTGGTTCGCATTCAAACGAAGAAGGATAACCACTTTATCAATACTCATATTGCTCTCAAGAAGACGTTCAGCCGCCATCATAAGACCATTATTGATACCTAGTTGAAGGACTGGATTTTCATTATCATTGATATCAAAGATATATTTGTTATTTGGAAGGTCGAAAAGGACTTTTACCGCTCCAAAGAGTTGCTCAAAATTGTCGATTTCCAAGTCGAAGACTGGCTTAGTACCTGGTTTGAGGCTACGTCCACGGTGGTTAAACCACATAGAATGCCAGCCACCATTGAAGGCACCCATGACATCATTGTCATAAGAATCTCCAACGTAGAGCGTCGTCGATGGATTCATATCAAATTGCTCAGCTGCAAGGTTGAAGATTTCCTTCTCAGGCTTTTGGAAACCTGTCGCCTGACTGACGATGACACGCTTAGGGTCCACATAATCATAAAGTCCCAACTTCTTGACCTTCTTAAGTTGGTGCTCTGTTGGTCCATTGGTAATAATACCCATAGGAACATTTTTTTCCTTGAGGAAATCAAGGGTCATGCGCATCTCATCAAGCATGGTGATATTTTCCAACTCATGCTCGTAAACCTCTTGGAAATGGTGACCTGTTTCTTCATCAATTTCACGGTAGCCAAACTCCAAAAGGGTCTCTTTACAGCGCCAAAAACGGAAATACTCAGTTGTCCACTCACCGGCCATTACACGTGGAAAACCAACATCAGAATAGTGGCGGAAACGAATGTAGGCTTGATTCATGTGGCTCATATCAAAGTCAGGGAAGCATTTTTCCATGGCAATACGATAAGGTGCCTGTTGGTCATAAATAGTATCGTCAACGTCAAAAACAATAGAAGTAATCATCTGTCCGTTCTTTCTTATATCATTCTCTTGTCAGAGACTTAAATAAATTAGGAAACTAACAACTAAACTACTACATGAGTCAGCTCCTAAGTTTATCTTCAGTCTTGCAAAAGTAAGCTTTTAGTCAACTGTCTAGGGCAATCTTACTCGTCTGTTTTTTAACTAAGATGCAATTGCCCAAACAGTCTTATTATACCGTTTTTACCCTTTCTTTTCAATTTTCGACCCCACTTAAGAAAAAATTATTCGTGTTTTGAAGATAGAAAAAGGTTTGGAACATTTTGTCCCAAACCTAATGCCTCTTGTCATATTTAGACGCTTATTTAATTTCTTTAAAGGTCATTTTTTGTTTGACTTCACCCTGACCACCTTTGGCAATCTGGTAATAGAAATCTTTTGATGTGAAGTGGTCGCCATAAGCAAAAACCTTGTTGTACTGCCATTGTGACAATTGATCGTCCTCTTTTTTACCGAGTGTCAATGTTGTTTTTGTCACACTGTATTCCCACTTAGCTGTTTGGTCATTATAGGCCTTGTCAAAATCAGTCTGACTCTTAGCAGCATTAACCACTGTCGTACGATCCTGACTCACAAGCGCCTTATTACCACCTTCTTGGAAGGCTACATACATGACACGATTATTGACCTCACCGTTTAGAGTACTTGAGTATTGGTAAACCTTACCAGGTACAACACTATCTAAATGGTGTGTTCCCCAGTAATAGAAAGCACCAAATCCAGATCCCGTAACCAAGAGACAAGCAAGAACAACACTAATAATGATATTTCTCTTTGACATGTGCTGCCCCTCTCTATTCGTCACCAGTTAGGTCAGAGAAAGTTGCCTCTGAGTCTGTTTCAGTGTGGCTTGAAGAACTTGATGATGAGCGTTCAAGGCTTGATGAGCTTGAACTCATGCGTGTTTCTGTTTGAGAATCATCACTTGATGACGCCTTAGATTCTGATGATTTTTCAGTGCTTGATGATGAACTTTCTTTTTCTTTGTAAACATCAACGTTGAAAGCCCACTTATCACCTTTATAACTTACCTGAATTTGAGCATATTTTGCCTTGATAAGATCTGACATCTTACCTCCGTTGCTAAGGGTGTCGTAAATCTTTTCAGCGAGAGCTTTCGCATTAGCTTCCGTTTTGGCACCATCTTTAGGTCCATCAACAATATCTTTAGCTTTTGGCGTTTCACCTTCAAGGTAAAGGGCTTTGCTTTCAGTGTCCTTCTTAGCTGTAGCATTTGCACCAGTCTTATCACCTTCATGTGAGAAGAATGTCCATGCAGGACTACCTGAGCGTTTTTGTTGATAAACTTGCTCAAATTCACTTTGAACCTTGTCTTGGAAAGCATCATCAGTCAATTCTTTTTCCTTAGAACTTTCTGTACTTGCTTTGCTTTCACTACTGCTTGCTGTTGAGCTTGATGCAGAAGTAGAAGATGAAGATCCACTTGTTGAACTTGATGAAGCATCTTTAGATTCTGATGATGTTGAAGATGATTCCTTGCCATCTTTAGAATCTTTAGTATCTTTGTCTTTATCGTTATTATTGTTAGTTGTGTTATTTGAGAATGAAACGCTATTGTCAGAATTATCTGGAGCGTAAATCACTGTATTCTTAGAATGGTCATCAGAGACAAAAGTGCTGTTATTGATAATCACTCGGTTGTTATCACCGTAGTAGTTGTTGATAACAATCTTAGAATGTGCACAACGGTAACCATTACCAGTCACGTGGTAACCTGCTGGGACATCACCATCACGTTTCAAGATGAGGACGTCACCTGCAAAGATAAGGTCAATATTCTGAATATTATTATCGTAGGCTAACTTTTCAATAGAAATCCCAGTCGCTTGAGAGATTCCCCACAAGGTATCTCCCCATTGAATCACGTATTGTTGGCCATCTAACTGCTGTGGATTGATGTTCTGAGTTGTCAAATTATTTGTAATCTGTTCAGGTGTGCTGGCAATCCAGTTTGTAATATCAGCAGCGTGAGCACTCGTTTGATTTTGATAAAAGCTATCTGCTAACACAGATACCGTAGGCATCCCAATAGGTGCTAGTAAAGCGCCAAGCATCACGGCTTTACTAACATAATTTTTCTTTTTCATCGTATTTCCTCCTTATATCATACGAAACTTACTTTGCTATTGTACACCCTTTTTATTATATTTGTCAATAAATTCTATAACTTTCTAATCAAAGGTTAATGCTAGTTAGCGATTTGTCCTAAAAATAGACAAATCCTAGCTTTATTTATCTGACATTTAATCATTTGTCCTATCTTTAGAAGGTGATTTATGATACAATAATTACGACTATTTTATGGAGGACTAACATGTCAAATCAACACATGGAAGAATTGAACGATCAACAGATTGTCCGTCGTGAAAAAATGACGGCCTTGGCTGAACAAGGAATCGATCCTTTTGGTAAGCGATTCGAACGCACAGCTACATCTGGTCAATTAAAAGAAAAATACGCTGACAAAACAAAAGAAGAATTGCACGAAATCAACGAAACTGCTACTATCGCAGGTCGTTTGATGACTAAACGTGGTAAAGGTAAAGTTGGCTTCGCCCACATCCAAGACCGCGATGGTCAAATCCAAATCTACGTGCGTAAAGATGCTGTCGGTGAAGAAAACTACGAAATCTTCAAGAAAGCTGACCTTGGTGACTTCCTCGGTGTCGAAGGTGAAGTTATGCGTACAGATATGGGAGAACTTTCTATTAAAGCTACTCATATCACACACTTGTCTAAAGCCCTTCGTCCATTGCCTGAGAAATTCCACGGACTTTCAGACGTTGAAACAATCTACCGTAAACGTTACCTCGATTTGATTTCTAACCGTGAAAGCTTTGACCGCTTTGTCACACGTTCAAAAATCATTTCTGAAATCCGTCGCTACCTCGATGCTCAAGGTTTCCTTGAAGTAGAAACACCTGTTCTTCACAACGAAGCTGGTGGTGCTGCTGCTAAACCTTTCATCACTCACCACAATGCACAAAACATTGACATGGTGCTACGTATCGCGACTGAGCTCCACCTCAAACGTCTCATCGTTGGTGGTATGGAACGCGTTTACGAAATCGGACGTATCTTCCGTAACGAAGGTATGGATGCCACTCACAACCCTGAGTTCACATCTATCGAAGTTTACCAAGCTTACGCTGACTTCCACGATATCATGAACTTGACTGAAGGTATCATCCAACACGCTGCTAAAGCTGTTAAAGGTGACGGACCTATCAACTACCAAGGAACTGAAATCAAGATCAACGAACCATTCAAACGCATCCACATGGTTGACGCTATCAAGGAAATTACTGGTGTCGACTTCTGGCAAGACATGACTTTGGATGAAGCCAAAGCTATCGCTGCTGAAAAGAATGTTCCAGTTGAAAAACACTACACTGAAGTTGGTCACATCATCAACGCCTTCTTCGAAGAATTCGTTGAAGAAACATTGATTCAACCAACATTCGTTTACGGTCACCCAGTTGCTGTGTCTCCATTGGCTAAGAAAAATCCAGAAGACCCACGCTTCACTGACCGTTTCGAACTCTTCATCATGACAAAAGAGTACGGAAATGCCTTCACCGAATTGAACGACCCAATCGATCAATTGTCACGTTTCGAAGCACAAGCTGCTGCTAAAGAACTCGGTGATGACGAAGCAACAGGCATCGACTACGACTACGTTGAAGCCCTCGAATACGGTATGCCACCAACAGGTGGACTCGGAATCGGTATCGACCGCCTCTGCATGCTCCTCACTGATACAACAACTATCCGTGATGTCTTGTTGTTCCCAACGATGAAATAATAAAAATATCCCATTATTCAAATAATGGGATATTTTTATACGAGGTATAAAGATGTTTAGAAAACTGAAGTCCCTTTTTAAGAAAAAATCAACTGTAGTTGAACAGCCTGAGACAAAGAGAGAAGAAAGTCAATTAGACTTTCCCATAGACCGCACAGATTATTTTTTCGATCATGCACTTGTATTCTATTGTGAAGAAAATGATATTACTTCAGAAAAACTAAGCAAATCAGATATGCTAAAGATTAGCAAAAGAGCTGCCTTTCATCTCAGTGTCTTCGTAGCCTGGCTAGCAAAACATGATTTTCTGAATCCCCAAAGCGATGGATTTAACCTTGAGGATGCACAAAAACTCAAGAATGAAACGATTACGGGTACAGACTATCTCTTTAAACATCTTGATGAAAAACTCTATTCATCTGATATTAGTGACACACTCCTCCCCTTCATCTCTGATTTTTATGAAGATTATATGGATTTTTGTTATACAGTCTTGGTTGATGATGTTGCTAGAACTGAATTTGACTGGAAAATCTATCACTTGGTTGAAGATGATATCGACGAGATATTCAGTCAATATAAAACTCACATCAATTAATATGAAAAACGCTTCCCTCAAGTCGAGAGAAGCATTTTCTTATTTCCAAAATTTTGCTTTTGAGGCTGTGACCCATGCTGATAGACAAGCTAGGGCTACTACTGCATAGATAGCGTATTGTTTCGCAGGATAAAGCCAGGCTTTGTTTTCTTCATGCCAGCGAGACTTCCAAAGGCCGATGTAATCACCCGTCATTCCAGGATTTTTAAGGTGATCTGTGTAATGCAATGCTAAATTACCTATTTTAGGTATTTAAAAAATATCAATGAAAAAGATAATTCAGTCTGCCATAACATTTATTTTAGTATTTTGGGCTTGTAAAGTAAAAGAAATACCTATCACCATTACTTAGCTTTTTCTTAGACATAAGTTTTTCGAAACTCTCCCTATTAAAAATAATACATCTAAATTTATCTTTTTGATAATTATCCCACTGTACTGCAAAAATAAAAAATTTGAATTGAGAATCAATTTTATCTTTCATAACCGTATTCCAAGACCACCATTCATACAAATACCCAGCTTTCATTTCCTGTACATAATTTTTACTCCTACTAATTTTTGAGTTTTCTTTTGTAATTCCTAAATGTAATTTCTTTTCTAATGCATCAATAATTCGATTATTAATAGATATTCGTATATCATCACTAATAGTAATAACTTCTGCACCATTTCCCTGAAGCAAATCATTAATAGGTGTGTCACCCCACTCATCTCTTTTTTCTAGAATAACTTGTTCATAATATTCTTTACTTGCCAACATACTATTAGTATCTAAATTATGTTTATTTAAATCATGAACTGCATCATCCTGTATTGAACCTTCCTCTGTTGAATATTCAAACGAAATCTGCTCTCTACTACTACCCATCTCATCATTTACTAAACTATTCCTAATAATTATTTTTGATTGATCAGGTAAAAATCTTTTGAAAAAGGATTTTGAAATACTTTCATCAAAGACACACTCATTAAAAATCACAGTTCCACCTTCAACAAAAAAATCCCAATTTTCTAAAAATTTCGCTGTAAAAAAGCATTTATAAAATGAAATTTCCTCGGGTCTACCAGCTAGATTTTTTAACATAGAACAACGATCAAAATCTACAAAACAGAGTTTATTTAGCGACTTACTAGGAAATAGTTTGTAAAATAATTCAGTACTTTCCTCATCATGAGAAATCAAGTTAATTATTTTCGAATTAACTTCTCTCCAGCTTTTCTCAGCTTTAACATCTTGTTGCAGTTTCCCTTGTAAAAAAACAAATAAACTATTCAAGTCTAATTCTATTTCATTATCAAGTTTCCTAATAACTTCAAGTTTATCTAGTATTCTTGAAATTTCTAACCAATTCTTTGAACTCAACTCCTTATTCTCCTCAGAAGTCTCAGAGGACCACTTAGAAAATGCAACTCCAACTTCTTTTTTCATCGCATCTTTACGTTTTTCTTCGGAATCATTATACCAAGTTGTTATTGTTGGGATTGCAATAACAACACCTGCCAAAACCTCGCCTTTTGTTATTTCTTCAAATATCTTTGAATCCTCAAAGAAAAATAACCTCAGGCATAATAATACCAAAATAATCCAAATTGAAAATATAACAGATGAAACAAGTCTCAATAAATACGAAAGTTTACTTCTTAAAACCATATATACCACACAAACAAGAAGTAATATCGTAAAAACAATTAGAGCCACAAGAAAAGAAATTTTTTCCATAAAAACACCTCCATTTATTATTGAACTTATTTTAACACATTTTCAAAGGTGTTTTCGTATTTTTTCAATTCATTCATCAATTTCATAAACTAAAAACATAATTAAAATATTTAATCATTCTTAAACATTAAATATATAATTAGCTTCATATAGTAAAATTTTAGCATATTAACACTCCTAGAATTAATTGGACATTGTATATTCTTCTACAACCCATTCCTTCCTTGCACATCTTCCTCATAGTGTTATAATAAAATTGTCTGTCTATCTAGAAATAATACACTTTTAGGCAGATATGACTTAGAAAGAGGTGTTTATGACATTTTCAAAGAAGGTTTCCCTTTCTGAGGTAAACCAATCCATAGATACACCAAATAATAATCGTTTTTGGCAAAATCTTAAGGCTTTCTTGGGACCTGGGGCTCTTGTGGCCGTGGGTTACATGGATCCAGGGAACTGGATTACCAGTGTCGTCGGTGGGGCGACCTACAAGTATAGTCTGCTTTTTGTCATCTTAATTTCATCTTTAATCGCTATGCAGTTGCAACAAATGGCTGGGAAATTAGGGATTGTGACCCAAATGGACCTAGCTCAAGCGACTGCCTATCACTCGCCCAAATGGTTGCGATACACGCTTTGGGTGATTCTGGAGCTGGCCTTAATGGCGACGGATTTGGCTGAGGTGCTTGGTTCTGCCATTGCTCTTAACCTGCTCTTTGGTATTCCAATTATGGTTGCCATTCTGGTGACAATCCTAGACGTCTTCCTGCTACTGCTCATCATGAAGCTAGGATTCAAAAAAATCGAGGCTATTGTTTCAACCTTGATTTTGACTATCTTGGTTATCTTTGTCTATCTGGTAGCCTTGTCTGAGCCTAGTATTACGGGAATCCTAGAGGGTTATCTCCCTACGCCAACGCTCTTCGAGCCACATGCTGCTGGACATACCAACCAGTTGACCTTGGCGCTTGGGATTGTGGGTGCGACCGTTATGCCACATAACCTCTACTTGCACTCATCCTTGTCACAGACTCGTAAGGTTGACTATTCTGATGGCAAAGACGTGACTAAGGCTGTCCGTTTCATGACCTGGGATTCTAACATCCAGTTGACTTTGGCTTTTGTGGTTAACTCCCTCCTCTTGATTTTGGGGGCAGCTCTCTTCTTTGGTCATGCTTCTGATATTTCAGCTTTCTCACAGATGTACAATGCTCTTCAGGACTCTAAGATTGCTGGTGCGGTAGCTAGTTCGACACTTTCAACACTCTTTGCCTTGGCGCTCTTGGCTAGTGGTCAAAACTCTACCATTACTGGTACTCTGACTGGCCAAATTGTCATGGAAGGCTTTCTCCATATGAGGTTACCGCAGTGGGTAATTCGTTTATTCACACGTCTCTTCGCCTTGCTACCTGTTATCGTTGTAGCTATTCTCTACGGTGATCAAGAAAAGACTCTGGATCAACTGCTAGTTTATTCACAGGTTTTCCTTTCACTTGCCTTGCCATTCTCTATCTTCCCTTTGATTTACTACACTTCTAAGAAATCACTCATGGGAAAACACGTCAATGCTAAGTGGAATACTTTCCTTGGTTATGCCATCGCTATTGTCCTAACCATTCTCAATCTCAAACTTATCATTGATACGTTTTAAACAAAAAATAAGGCCAGCGCCATGCTGACCTTGTTTTAGTTTTTGAAGGCGTCAACGAGAACTTGGAATTCTTCATTGCTAAGGGTGATCCCCTTGCCCATCTTGGTGTGGTCTGGACTCCACGTACGGATGTCATACTTAGCCGGTGCGCCATTAAAGCTCACACGATTGAGTTCCTTAGTCCAGCCCTTGTCATTCTCAGACAAGACCAAGAGTTTTTCTTCAATTTCAAATGAAAATTCTGCCATTTCCTTACCTCCACTAGCTTTATTCGTTTTTTTCTGTGAAAATTGTGTGTTTTAGAAAGAAGTTATCCACAAAATTTCACCTTTCATGCTATAATTATTTTATCAAGAAACGAGGGAAATGACCATGATAAACTTTTTAGAAGCAGTAAAGCATCAGCTTCATCAGTTTGTGGAAACAGGTCACAGCAAACCTGTCCACCTAATGCAAAATCAGCTTATTAACGATATCTATCATGCTATTGATTATAACCAAATGGTCATGCTGACATCCAATCAGAAGACCTATAAGGGCTACATCAACCGTTATGACAGAGAGCGACAAGCCATCTTTATCGAGCAAGATAAGATCATCAGCATGATTGAACTAAAAGAAATCAAACGTCTAAAAAACATATCACAACGAGGTTAACTTTATCAGTTAACCTCTTTTTATTTTAGAGTTGACTATTGTAGAATCCCTTGCTATAATAAGTTAACTATTTATTTAGGAAAGGTTAACTAAAAAATGACACAAAACCGTACACTGTCACTCATACTTCCTGCCTTCGGTGCTGCTATCATTGCCGCACTGGCTCAAATTGTTATTCCTATCGGTGCAGTTCCCATTACGCTTCAGACTTTTGCTGTTGGACTGGTTGCTGCCATCCTTAAGCCAAGAGAGGCAACTCTTGCCGCTACTCTCTACCTTATCCTAGGCGCTATTGGTCTTCCCGTTTTTGCAGGTGGAGGCGGTGGGCTCCAAGCCTTCTTTGGTCCTTCAGCTGGCTATCTGCTTGCCTACCCATTTTTTGCACTTGTCACATCTGCACTGGCTCATGCTAAGACTCCTATCTGGAAGATCTTTTTGGCTTTTGTTTTGGGAGATGCACTTGTCTTTGTTGGTGGTATCCTTAGCCTGCACTTTCTTGGAAAGATGGGATGGTCTGCAGCTGTAGCAGTCGGTTTGACACCCTTTATCATCCCAGATCTTTTAAAAGGTCTGATTGTCGCTTTGGTGACTAAGCCAGTTTTAAAAGCACTAAAAAATCATAGTTACTTTAACTAAAAAAGATTGAAGACTTTGTTCGTGTGAACAGAATCTTCAATCTTTTTATTTTTCAAAATAAATATCATAGTGCTTTGAACAAGCTGGATTAAAGGCACTGTGACAATTGGGACAGGCTACTACCTCTTGATATTCCTCAATAGTCATCTCATGCCGACAAACGCCACAAATAAGGACCTTGTCCTGCTTCAACTGGCAAGGATAAGCTCGAAAATTGTGATTCTCCAAGCGATCATGGCACTGATAACAGGCATAATACTTCTGACACTCAAAGCATTTTAGGGCAACAATATCTAGCAAGGAATGGTAGTGCTGACACCTACTCTGACCATCCACCAGAAGCCCATTGATTTGACTTGTCATTAGGCACGAACAGTTTTACTTGAACCGTCTTTTTGGTAGAGGTTAATCAAACCTTCTTTAGTTGAACGAATCATGTCACCAGATTTAACTTCTTGTGGCACGGTAATTGTAAGAAGTTCCATTGGGTTTGGTGCACGGTCAATTTTGTTACCATTAGCATCGTGAAGGTCTTTGATATCACATTCAAAATGACGGAAGCCTGGTCCGTAGAATTCAACGTGGTCACCTTCGAGAATAACATTACGTTGACGGATTGTAGCTGTCATAGTGGCTGGATCAAAGTCTACTACTTCACCAACGAATTTGTATTGTGGAATTTTACGACGGGCACCAAAGAGTTGCTCGTTTTCTGTTGGTGTCTTGTAGTAGAAACCTGTTGCCAATTCACGTTGGGCAACTTTCCAGAGTTCGTTAATCAAATCATCTTTGATGGCGTAGAAGGCTTCTGCACTTTCCATGTAAGCGTCACAAGCAGCCTTGTAGCAGTTAGCAACTGTTGATACATAGTGGACAGATTTCATACGACCTTCGATTTTAAGGCTGTCAACACCATTATCAATAAGGTCTGGGATATTTTCAATCATACACATGTCAACGGCTGACATTGAGTATTCTTCAGGAACTTCACCGTGGATACTCTTTCGCTCTTGGCCGAATGGCATGTCGTAAAGATCATATTTCCAACGGCATGACTGTGAGCAACCACCACGGTTGGCATCACGGTCTGACATATGGTTAGAAAGGGTACAGCGACCTGAGTATGAGATACACATAGCACCATGGACAAAGGCCTCAATTTCAAGGTCCGTACGTTTACGGATTTCAGCCAATTCCTCCATAGTAACCTCACGTGCCAAAACAACACGGGTCAAGCCATACTGTTTCCAAAAATGGAAGGTTTCAACGTTTGTCGCAGATGCTTGCGTTGACAAGTGGATATTAAGTCCTGGAGCGTAGGTTGAACAGATTTCAATCAAGGCTGGGTCAGATACGATAACGGCATCGAGTCCCATATCACGCAATTCACGGAACCACTCACCAGCTCCTTTTTCATTTCCTTCATGGGTAACCATGTTTGAAGCGACGTGCACATCAACACCTCGTGCGTGAGCGTATTCGATACCTTCGCGAAGCTCATCCATGGTAAAGTTTCCGGCACGGCTACGCAAACCATAGGCTTGTCCACCAACGAAAACAGCATCTGCGCCGTAATTTACAGCGACTTTCAATTTTTCCAAAGTCCCAGCAGGTACCAAAACCTCTGGGCGTTTTTTAGTTGTAGTCATAATTTCTCCAATTTGCAAGATTGTCGATTTTTGTTTTTAGAAGTCTCCTTCGTTCCCTGAAAATGGAAAACTCTCAAACGAAGGAGGAAGGGTTATTATTTTACACGGTCAGGTTCATAATCATAGAAACCTGTGTCCAAACCACGGTTGCCTGGGTGTAATTTATGAATAGCCTCATCAAAGAGGAAGGCTTGATCTTGTGAAAATTCGCCAGCCTCGATGAGGTCACGAGCCTTCACAAAATACTCAGTGATTTTTACGAAGTTTTCACCTGGGCAATAAACACCATCTAACTTCCAGTGGTCAAAACCATGTTCAACGAGTTCTGAAAGTTTAGTCATCATATCCAAGTCATTGTTGGCAAAGATATGTGTTCCATGCAAGTCTTCGTAAACTGAGTAGTGAGAATCTGGGTCACCAGGCTCAGAAAGGAAGAGGTCACGTTCTTTGGTAACAGCTTCATCCGTTTTGATAAAGTTGTAGTAGTTTTGAAGAAGTGGTCGTTTTGAATGGTGAATGATACTTGCACCGTAAACCAAAACCTCAGCTGGAATTTGAAGATTTTCAGCCATGATGAAGAGTTCCGCAGACGGAATTTCACGAGCCAAAACAGCTTCAGAAGCTCCAGCCTGTTTGCCCCAGAAATTAATCTGACGGCTAGAGGTTACCATGGTTGAAGCATCATAAATCATTTTGAAGGGACGTTTGTCACGGTTACAGATGTAGAAAACCCCTGCATCACCAACCGTGATGTAATCTGCCTTGATTTCTTCAAGAAAATCAAGGTAGTCTGGAAGAGCATCCATCATACCTTGGTGCATGAGGGCGTTAACGGCAACAGTCAATTCCTTGCCAGACTCATGTACCAGCTCTGCAATCTTTCGCATCTCTGCGAATGAAAAAGGCTTAGGCAAACGAAGGCCAAAAGCTTTTTCGCCGATGTAAATACGATCTACGCCAAGTTCTAGGAGCTCACGTGCCTGCTCGTAGCTCTCAGCAGTCGCTGTAATCACTATTTTTTCCATAACTCACATTATAGCACAAATGATTTGATTTTTTTAGAATTTTTAGGTTCAAACACCCGTATCTAAATATTTTAAATTAGTTTTTAAATACTATAATTTTCACAAAAATCAAAAAAAACTTTGCAATATAAAATTTTTATGGTATTATTAATGAGATTCTAAATAGTGAAATACTGGCTAAGTATTTTAACCTACACGAAAAAGTGGTTTAGATATTTTATATAGAAAGGAGGCAGACATGGCTGACAACTTACACCGTCAATTTGATCACATTGAAGATTTCGAGACTGAGCATCCTCAAACGACGAATTATCAAGATTATCAAGGTCTAAATAGTAATAGTATTAAGCTACAAGATATGATTTTCTTTGGACGTATCTCAAGCTTCTGTATTTCAACAGTCCTAGTTGCCTTCCTTTTCTTAGTAGCACAGGTGGCTACCTTCTGGGCCTTCTTCTGGGCAATTACCATTAGCGTCATTGGTCAGATAGGTATTTATGTCCTAATCGAATATTATAAAGCACAAAAACGTTGACTGCTGGTCAACGTTTTTTTCGTACTAAAAAAAGAAAGCCTCATGGGCTTTCTTTATTATTTTGCTTCTGCTGCTTCTTCAGAGATATCTTTAATATCAATGACGATATCATCAACGATAGCTTTTGTTTCTGCTTCAACATCCGCTTGTTCAGGAGTTACTTGAGCTGTTTTCTCCTTGATAAGTTCAAAGCTTTCTTTTGCAAAGTCAGCAACTTGAGCTGTTTTTTCTTGAACGGTTTTTGTCAAATCATCTGCAGTGATTTCACCATTTTCAAATTTTGTTTTGTAGTCTTGGAAAGTATCGACTGCCAAATCTTTGTAGTCGCTAGCTTTTTCCACTACTTGATTTTGATAAGCTTTAGGATCTTCTTTGAATGAAGCGATTTCTTCATCGATACGTGATTTAACAGCTTTACCTTTTTCAGTTGTAAAGAAGTAAGCTGCTGCAGCTCCAGAAGCTGCACCAATGATTAGGGTGTTTAAAAATTTACTCATGAAAAGACCTCCTTATTTTTTCTTGTCTTTTTTACCAAATAGTTTTGAAGCAACTTTACCGATAGCAAAGGCTGAACCCGCCTTACCAACACTTGCTCCTGCTGCACTTGCTTTAGCACCGAGGTAACGAGCTTCAGTATTCAAGTCAGAAACACTTTCTGAAAGCTCAGCTACTGCTACAAAGAGAGGATCGATTGTTTGAACTTTTTCATTAACATCTTCAACCAAGACGTTTGCCTTAGCTAAGATTTCATTTGTTTGATGAAGGGTTACATTAATGTCTGTACGAAGCACAGCAACTGTTTCTTCAACTTCTTTGACCACATGACGTGTACGAAGTAGGGTAGGGATCAATGCAATGAGGAACGCAGCAAGTGCGATTGCGATAATAAGAAATGCAATTTCTGCCATAGTTTAGGACTCCTTTGACCTTTTTAAAAGGTCGCTACAAGAAAACTGAAGTAAACTCTCCAGTTTCCAGTGACCTTTGTTATGATAATTTTCATTATATTATAACAAAGTCTGAGCTATATGACTAGTTTTTCATTTTATAATCTGCCTCTGGACGTTGCTTTCGCAAATATAGTAAGATAGCACCCAAGATGATAATGGCGATGCTGACCCATTGAGAAACACGCAAGCCAACAAACATGAGGCTATCGGTACGCATGCCTTCAATGACAAAACGTCCAAGACCATACCAGATAAGGTAAAATGAGGTCACATCTCCTTGACGTAGTTTCTTATTAAAGCGTCTTAGTCCTAGGATAGTGATAAATCCGACTAAGTTCCAGAGACTTTCATAAAGAAAGGTCGGTACACGATAACTCCCATCAATGAACATCTGCTGGCGAATAAATTCGGGGACATAATTCAGATGACTAACTGCTCTTCCGTAAGCCTCTTGGTTAACAAAGTTTCCCCAGCGACCGATACTCTGAGCAATCATAACGCCAGGTGCCGCGATATCTAGAAAATCCAAGACAGCAATGGCATGACGTTTCGAAAACCAATAGAGGACAGCTGCACCAGCAATCAAGCCACCATAAATGGCAATTCCGCCATTCCAAATCGCAACAATTTCTGAAGGATTCTGACTGTAGTAAGACCACTGGAAGATCACATAGTAGAGCCTTGCACCAACAATGGCTATAGGAAAGGCAAGAAGAATAAAATCTAGGATGTTTTCAGGGTCAATTCCCTTTTCGGGAGCCCAACGCTGAGCCAGATAAACGGCTAGTAAAAGACCAGATACGATACAGATGGCATACCAATGAATACTAATGGGGCCAAGCCTTAGAGCAATAGGATCAATAGTAGCTAACATTAGTTTTCACCATTCTTACTAATGAGGTTGGTCAAACGTTCCTCAAAGGTTTTGGTTGCATCAAATCCCATTTGCTTAGCACGGTAGTTCATAGCTGCAGCCTCGATAACAACTGATACGTTACGTCCTGTCTTAACAGGAATACGGACACGTGGAATCTTAACGCCTTGCAATTCGATTTCTTCGTTTCCGTTTCCAAGACGATCAAAGATCTTGCCATTTTCAAAATTCTCAAGATAAATGGCCAACTGAACTTGAGAGGAATTACGGACAGCACTAGCTCCGTAGAGACTCATGACATCAATGATACCAACCCCACGAATTTCAAGAAGATGGCGGAGGATTTCCGCGGGCTCACCCCAGAGAGTCTCCTCATCCTTAGCATAAACATCCACACGGTCGTCAGCGACAAGACGGTGACCACGTTTCACCAACTCAAGCCCTGTCTCACTCTTACCGATGCCAGAGTCTCCTTGAATAAGAACTCCCATCCCGTAGATATCTACCAAAACACCATGGACACTAGTTCGTTCAGCTAATTGCGAGTTAAGATACCAAGACATGTCACCTGAAAGCGACGATGTGCCGTTTCGTCCTTGAAGAACTGCTACACCATTTTCCTTAGCAGCTCGATACAGCTCCTCAGGGATATCAAGCCCACGCGCTACGATAACAGCTGGGGTTTCTTCTTTGAACATGTTTTTGAAAACAGAGTAACGGTTGTGATCAGTCAAGGTTTTAAGGTAAGACCACTCCTTCATCCCAACCAATTGAATACGCTCCGGTGAATAATAGTCAAAATAACCTGTCATTTCTAAACCAGGACGAGAGATATCAGCAGTTGTTATCGGTTTTGCCAAAAGCTCCTTATTCCCATAGACAACCTTGAGTTTAAGCCTGTCAACCAACATTTTAACGGTTACTGTCATGTTATTTCCTCCGATTATTTACTAGTTTCATTGTATCATAAAAAGGTTTTCAATGCGGCTCTCAAAGCAAAAAAGACCTATGACTAGCACTAAGGCCAATCATAGGTTAATGTCTATTAACAATTACTTACCAATTCCACTCATCTTCAACAGGTTCAGCGTTTTTACGTTTGCGTCCATCCTTGAGTTTGATTTCGGGATAAATATCTTCTTTGTAAGGAAGGAGAAAGGCTAAAACCAAGTATAGGAAGATTCCAAACTGCGTTGAAACCATGAGAATAATAGCCAAAATACGAGCCAGAGCTAGATCCCAGCCAAACTTATCTGCCAAACCTGCAACAACACCGGCGACGAGTCTATTTTTTCGTGTCTTATAAAAACGATTTGACATGGTCTTCTTCTCCCATCATTTCTTTGATTTAATTATATGATTTTTTTAAAACAAAAAAATCAGCCCTAGGACTGATTTAGAAAAATGAGCTTGCCTCGACACAAACCGCAGGCAAATTTCTGTGTATTGACACGGCGTTTGCGACGGTAGGTATGACCACAGGATTGGCACTGATAGAGGTAGTAGTTCTCCACTTGCCCTTGCATCTTTGGAGCGTATCTAAGGCCGTCAACCTTGGCTAGTAAATCCTTAAAATCTCTATCCGCATGCTTGTAGCCCTTCCCTTGAAAATAAAGGTGATAATGACAGAGTTCATGGCGGACGATTTTTCGAAAGGTTTCAAGACCATGTTCCTCATAGAGTTTTGGGTTAAAATCTAAATGACCATCCTTGGGAAAGAACCGACCTCCAGTGGTTCGGAGACGCTTGTTCCACAAGGCTTGGTGCTTAAATTCCCAGCCAAAATCCTCTATAGAAACAGTCTTAACATAATCAGTTAGATTCACGTGGATTCACCAAAGAAAGATTGAGTTTTTCATGCTCTAAGTCAACTTTTGAGACCCATACGGTAACCAAATCCCCAACAGAAACGACCTGACTTGGATGGTTAACGAAGCTCTTACTCATCTCTGAGATGTGGATAAGTCCATCCTCGTGGACACCGATATCCACAAAGGCACCAAAGTCCACAACGTTACGGACCGTTCCTTCAAGTTTTTGTCCTACTGACAAGTCTTTGAGTTCAAGAACATCTTGACGAAGCACTGGTGCTTCAAAATCGTCACGGAGGTCACGGCCTGGTTTCAAAAGGTCAGCAATGATATCTTTGAGGGTTTCCTGTCCAAGTCCCAATCCTTCCGCTGTTTCTTTAAGATTAAGAGCCTGCAATTTTGCCTTGGCAGAATCGTCCAAGTCTGTGATAGCTAACTGCTTGAAGAGGGCTTTTACCGCTGGGTAAGACTCTGGGTGGACCCCTGTATTATCCAAGATATTCTTGGCATTTGGAATACGAAGGAAACCGGCAGCTTGTTCGAAGGCCTTAGCACCAAGACGTGGGACCTTTTTGATTTCAGCACGCGATGCAATCTCACCATTCTCCTCACGGTAGGCGACGATATTTTCAGAGATGGTCTTGTTGAGTCCTGACACGTGTGACAAGAGGGTACTACTTGCCGTATTGACATTAACACCAACCTGGTTAACCACGGTATCGACGACGAAATCAAGATTTTCAGAAAGTTTCTTCTGACTAACATCATGCTGGTATTGGCCTACTCCGATTGATTTAGGGTCAATCTTAACCAACTCAGCCAATGGGTCTTGAAGACGACGGGCAATGGAAATGGCAGAGCGTTTTTCGACCGTTAAGTCTGGGAACTCATGGCGGGCCAACTCTGATGCAGAGTAGACAGAGGCACCACTTTCATTGACAATAACATAAGAAGTCTCTGGAAAATCCTTGAGAACTTCTGCTACAAAAGCTTCACTCTCACGACTGGCTGTTCCATTACCGATAGCGATAATCTCAATGGCATGCTTCTTAATGAGGTCAGCCAAGTCTTTTTTAGCCTGTACGATTTTAGCCTGACTGGCTGGAGCCACTGGATAGATAACTTGCGTTGTAATGAGCTTACCAGTTTGGTCAACCACGGCCAACTTAGCCCCTGTACGAAAGGCAGGGTCAAAACCAAGTACCATCTTACCTTTAAGTGGTGATACTAAAAGAAGGCTTCGAAGATTTTGAGAGAAAAGTTGAATAGCACCATCTTCTGCTGCTTCAGTCAACTCGCTACGGATACGACGCTCCATGGCTGGGATGATTTTCTTCTTGAGAGATTGGTTGATAACTTCCTCGATATAGTCGTTTTTTTGTTTGAAACGGGCACTGTAAAAACGGTGCATTTTCTCAAGATTGTGCTTAAAGGCCACCTTAATAACGCCTAGTTTCTCCCCACGGTTAAGGGCTAAGGTACGGTAACCTTGAAGTTTAGACACCTTGTCTTCAAAATCATAGTAGATTTTGAAAGTTTCTTTTTCATCCAGCGATTGATCCTTGAGGGTTGAAGTGATATCACTGTTGTTCCAGATTTCGTTGTAGGTCCAAGAGCGTAAGCTATTGTCCTCAGAAAAGGCCTCAACCAAAATATCCACAGCACCAGCAAGAGCCTTATCAGCTGTTGGAAAGGCTTCAGATGTCAGCTTTTCAGCTTCAGACTTGAGGTTTGGACTATTTTGCAGGATAAGACGAGCCAAGGGGAAGAGACCTGCTTCACGGGCAACCGTCGCCTTGGTGCGGCGTTTTTCCTTATAGGGAAGGTAGAGTTCTTCCACATCTGCCAACTTTTCAGCGGCTTCAATAGCTGCCTTGAGTTGATCGGTCAATTTGCCCTGAGCCTCAATCTTGGCAAGAACTGTTTCCTTACGGTCTTGAAGAGCAGTCAAGGACCTGTCCATATCAATGATGGCCTTGATTTGCGTTTCATCCAGATTGCCTGTTTTTTCCTTACGGTAACGGGCGATAAAGGGAATGGTATTGCCTTCTGCGGTCAATTCTAAAACAGTTTCAACTTGTTGTTTTTTTAGGCCCAATTCCTGAGCCAATGTCTCTAAATTACGATTTTCCATAAACTATATTATACCACGAGAGGAGATTTGCTTGGGCAGAAAACCTTGTAGCTGAAGCGAGAATTTTTAAGCAAGAGGTAGTATAATAGAAAAGTAAACCTATTGTTAAGGGCTATTTCTAACAGAAATGATGCCCTTAGTATCTTTTTGCAACTGAACTCGGGCTATTTCTTTCGGAAAATAGATGCATCTTCCTAGAAGCAGAGCTTCTTCGGTCGATGCCCTCTTTTCTCTTAGAAATGACGCCCTTAGTATCTTATTTTAACTCGGAGGCTTTTTATGGCGGTTATTCAGAAAAAAACAAATGAACTTGAAAGCATGATGGCATCTTTTGCGGCTATCCCTGATTTTGAGAAGGCGGGAACTGATCCTAAGAAGGACAAACGTCTTCAAGAAGATAAGAAGAAATAATAGTTATGGCTATTTTTCATCAACTACCAGATAGCGTTCTGCAGCTTCTGGCAGTTTTTCTATCGATTATTATCGAAGCCCTGCCCTTTGTTTTACTGGGAAGTATCCTATCTGGCTTTATCGAGGTCTTTGTGACTCCTGAAAAGGTCCAAAACTTCCTTCCTAAAAACAAGGTCTTGGCTATTCTCTTTGGAACCCTGATTGGTTTTATTTTCCCTTCTTGTGAGTGTGGGATTGTTCCAATTATCACGCGCTTTTTAGAGAAAAAAGTGCCTAGCTACACGGCTATTCCTTTCATGGCAACTGCTCCTATCATTAATCCAGTTGTTCTCTTTGCGACATACACAGCCTTTGGGAACTCTTGGTACTACGTAATTTTACGTTTCCTTGGGGCTTTCTTGATTGCCATGATTTTGGGAATCTTGCTGGGCTTTGTAGTGGATGATCAGATTCTCAAGGACAATCGTAAGGCTAGTCATGTTCACGACTATAGTGGTTTGTCAGCTGGTAAGAAAGTCTTTCAAGCCCTGGTTCATGCGGTTGACGAGTTCTTTGACACTGGGCGTTACTTGATTTTCGGGAGCTTGGTGGCTGCAAGTATGCAGACCTACCTACCAACCCGAATCCTCACAACCATCGGTCATAATTCAGTGACAGCTATCCTGATCATGATGCTCTTGGCCTTCATCCTCTCGCTTTGTTCAGAGGCCGATGCCTTTATCGGGGCTTCGCTGCTCTCTAGTTTCGGAGTGGCACCAACGGTTGCCTTTCTCATCATTGGTCCTATGGTTGATATCAAGAACTTGATTATGATGAAACACCAGTTTAAGACACGCTTTGTTGGTATCTTCGTAGGAACCGCAAGTCTGGTGACAATCATTTACTGTCTGCTATTGGGGGTGATTTAATGTTACGTTTTCTCATCTTATCTGGGTATTTTGAGCTCGTCATGTACTTGCAAGTTTCTGGCAAGCTCAACCAGTACATTAACATCCACTACTCCTACTTGGCCTACATTTCCATGGTGCTGTCCTTTATCCTTGCTGTGGTTCAACTCATTGTTTGGATGAAACAGATGAAGGTTCACTCGCATTTGTCAGGTCGAGTAGCCAAGGTAGCCAGCATCGTTCTCTTGGCCTTTCCAGTCCTCACGGGGCTCTTGGTGCCAACAGTAACCTTGGACGCCAATACCGTGTCAGCTAAGGGCTATCATTTTCCACTGGCGGCAGGGAGCGATCCTAATCAGGCCGACCAAGAGGGAACGACTATTCAGTACTTGAAGCCAGACACCAGCTCCTACTTCACCTCCTCAGCTTATGAGAAGGAAATGACCAGAGAGCTAGCCAAGTACAAGGGACGTGAGACCATACAGATTACCACAGAAAATTACATGGAAGTCATGGAGCTCATCTACCTCTATCCTAACGATTTTGTGGGCAAGAAGGTCACCTATACCGGCTTTGTCTACAATGACCCACAAACCAAGGGTTATCAGTTCATCTTCCGTTTCGGAATTATCCACTGTATCGCCGATTCAGGTGTTTACGGATTGGCGACGACAGGAAGTGACCAAACCTTTAAGGACAATACCTGGGTAAAAGTCACTGGTACCATCACTGTGGATTACTATCAAAATCTTAAACAGAGCCTGCCTGTCCTCAATTTAACTGAGGTCAAAGAGGTCGGTCAGCCTGACAACCCTTATGTATATCGCGTATTTTAAAAAGCCAAGTTCAGTTGAACTGGCTT
>NZ_KV832038.1:243073-354145 GCF_001837325.1 Streptococcus sp. HMSC065H07 | reverse complement strand
TTTAAAAAGCCAAGTTCAGTTGAACTGGCTTTTTTAGTTGAATCAATCAACCTGGATAGTTACTTAAATCTTGGAGTACAAAAACGGTATAATAATATTAGCGTTTGGATAGACCGCTGTACAGTTACTTAAATCTTGAGAGTACAAAAACTGTGCCAACGTTTCCGAAAACGCACTTTAAGTTGTACAGTTACTTAAATCTTGAGAGTACAAAAACCAATAAAAGCAATAGAAAGAGGAAGTATGAGTTGTACAGTTACTTAAATCTTGAGAGTACAAAAACACATCCACACTTCTTTCAACAGATACATTCGTTGTACAGTTACTTAAATCTTGAGAGTACAAAAACAAAGAGTTTTATCCGAGTGAGAAGATTGCTGTTGTACAGTTACTTAAATCTTGAGAGTACAAAAACCTCAAATGAAATTTTGACGTTTTTACACCCACATAGTGATTATAGAATCAATCACTGTACTTGTCAATTCTTACTTTCTAAATATCTATGCAATAGCTCCTCATCAGGAGTTTGTGAATATCTTATACGGTAATTAAATTGAAACAACTGATTTAGTATACTCAAAATTACAGAATCAACAAGTGAGAGACTAGGTTGTCTCACCATTTTTGTCAATAAATAAGGCGTCACATTCTCTAAGGATTTCCTAAAACCCTCTCTCGTTGGGAAATTATTACTTGGATAATGTTTCTTTACCCTTTCATACATAAACTCAATATCGTACAAATGCTCCACCTGGTCACATAAAATATTGACGAACCTACTACTCTTTTCATCAATCTTTAAATAGCCTTGGTCACTTGGAAATAAAATAAAGGTTAGGTTTGGATACTTTTTGACTAGCCGACCAATCTCATTATAAAAACTATCATAGGACTCCTCTGAGACAAAGCTTTCAATATTTTTTAGAACAATGAGATATTTCTCTGTTGTTTGTGACAGAAGACGGTTTAACATTTCTAAAAAGAGGAATAGTTTATCAGTATTTGAAACCCATTCAAAAGATAAATTCTTGTTCTCAATGGCAAAAAATGGACTAAAGTTTTTTGAAAGTAGTTGATCTAGTGTCAGAGGTTGATTCTCTAAATGGTATTCCACCTGACCGCTGTTTAAGTTTATATGCTGATTTATCGCTCCTTCTATGAGCTCAACTTGTTCATTTATTTTCTCCAAATAGGCTACAACATCAACCTGATTGACAATTTTACTAAGGTAACCCTGAGCAAGTGTTCCTTTCTTATATTCCATCTGCTCAAGTAAATCCTTAAAACTTGAAATGTCGATATAGTGATAACTGCTTCGTTTCACTATTTCTCCAGTCTCATCAAGTATAGTAGGCTCCTCATAATCAAAAATACTTAAATCCTCACTTGAGTATTTTTTTCCACCAAAATACCAGCTCAAAATCTGCCAGATATAATATTTGAGTTCTTTATTCTGACCAACAATTTGTGTGATTGCACCAATATTCACTTCAATACGTTCCTTGTAAGGATGTTGTACAAAAAATTTCATATAACCGCCAACAGTCTCACATTTCCAGCAGGTAGATTGCTCATCTTTAGCTTCTTATAAAATTTATTTGCAAAGCTTCTATTAGGACAAGTGCGATAGTAGACCGAAAATTGTAACATTTCAAATCCATTTGAAATTAATTCTTTACGAAAATTACGATATATTCTTTTTTCATCCTTGGATTCCATTGGCAAATCAAAAAAACATAATAATCTCAACGCTTCATACCTCATCTTATTTTCTCCACTCTAAACTTGATACCACTGGGCAGTGAAATTTACTACTATCTTTTTCCGAAATATATTTGATAAAACCTTTAACATATTTGTCCATAGCAACTGTCACTGAACATGTCTCTTTGCCATATTTGATTTTAGCATTGAGCAAATCTGTCAATTCCAACCTATATTCATACTTAAGGAATTCCTGATCTCTTAGATTATCGTAAACCCAAACATCTACAATTTGTCTAAATGGCTCCATCAAGTCATCAACCAAATTAAACTGATTATATTCATTTTTATGGAAGATTCCTAATAGACCATTTAAACCATAACCCGCCACTATTCTAGCCATCTGAGCCCTCATGATAGCATAACCATAGTTTAAGCCAGCATTGATAACATCTGCTTCTTGCTGGGTTACTCTGACAAATTGTTTACCAAAAAGTTCATTAAAGTAGACCTTGGCAGCATGTCCCTCTCTATTCGTTCTATCACCTGGTTCTATCTGCTCTTTATAGTCTGAAAGTAGTCTAATGTTATCCAGACTTTTTTCAAACATGGCTAGGACATCCTCTTGGTTATTGATTTTATAGTAAGTCACAATCTGCCATGCCTTGTCCTTTTGTTTCTGAGACCAGTCCATCTGCTCTTTCAAGCGCTTATAAGCTCTAAAATGCCCATTTTGCGAGTGATAAATCCCTGTTGGTAAATGTTCATTATCACAGACAACCAAGGCAATATTATATTTACTTAGGGCACTTAATAATCGAAGAGTAACAACTGTATCCCCACCTTCAGCAACTATTATCGAAATATCACTAAGTGGCACCGTAAACTCTTGTCCCATCTTTTGCACTAACAGGTTATCAAGCTTTAAGCGCATCTTCTCACTTTGACTGACATGTACAACTCTCCAAGTCATTTCTTCTCCTTTTAAATAACGAAAACACCCTGCCATAAAATGACAGGGTGTTGGTTTCGGCATGAAGCCTTATCTTTGTAGCTTCTGCAAGATTTAAGTAACTGTGTAAGGCGTCCCTTACACGATAATTATATTATATGATAACTATAATTGCAACACTTTTTAACAATTAATATTAAAAATCTAGCTTAGGCTTATCACCCTCATTTTTGATGATATGCTGATTTCCTAGGACATCTGTTCTTACTTTATACATTGATAGATTTTCTATCTGCATATTCTTTTGCAATTGATTAGAAGAAGGTGGTACCTTTCCTAATACCTCAAGTTCTTCTCCCTTCTCGAATCTTGCTTTTTCATAAGGTTTTAATTCTATTTTATGCTTTTCAAAACTTTTTGGATTATCCTTCCCAGTACGAGACCAAAATCTAAAGATTTGTTGGCGATTTGTTTCAGTATCCTTAATTAAAATTAAATCATTCTTATACAGTGTAAACTTAAATTCTGAATTCTTACCAATTCCTTCTTTCTCTCTTATTTTATTATACTTAACTTTTAAAATACCGTAAGAACCTCCTTTTTCGAAACACAAATCTGCATACTTTAATCCTAAGAATTCATATTTTCTTGTTTCTGTATTGTAGTATACATCTGTTCTCCAAGGATTCAAAGATAGTAAAGCTACAGGATTTTTACTTTCTGAGGGAGTTATATCAACAAATCTTCCTAGGAGATTATCGTAGTATTTAAGACTCTTGATTTCAGGACCATTGCCTTTTCGACTATACTTGCGAATAGGTCCATTTTCAATTCTATATTTTTCAAAAGGATTAAAATCAACCTCTTTTCCATTTTTGTCCTTTTCTTTAAATGGTCGATATTGTTCCAATATCTTCTCTATTACTTCATCCCAAGTTTTTCTATCCTTCTGATACATTAAGAATTGGGATTTATCCTTTTTGTATAAATCTAAAAACTTATAAAATCCCGTTTTAGAAGGAGTTTTTGTCCCTAAAGCATAGATATCTTTTATTTTCCCCAAAGTATAAGTGTATTCTTTTTTCTCTTTATCTAATTTCGCTTTTCTTGTTGCGTAAATTGTTGCATCAGAAATCTTTCGATTAAACTTAGAATCCACTTGGTATGAGAACAAGATACTATCTTCAAACTCTTTACTCTTCAATGTATCAACAAAATGTTGATAAGGGGCTTTGAATACAGATTCCTTGTACTCATCATCACTAATAAGTTCACCAGTTTCAATATCAAGTAGTTGGTCTTCTGAATAACTTACAAGAGTATTCTTTTGTTTTTTCCACAAATTCAACTGACTTGAAGCAGCAATGATCAGTGCATCTACAGCATGGTGATGATAGGTATCACGAGTCTTATCGATTCCCCAATGGCGTCTCAATTGAGATGTGAATTGTCCACGAACCACGGAAACTTTTGTATCAATCTTGCGAGCTCTAAAGTGTTCTTGAAGGGCATTGAGGACAACTCTTGAAGCGTATCTTGTATCTACAAGGTTTCGTTCAATAAATTTCTTTCGAACATCAAATTTTGAAATATCCTCTTCCGTAAGAAGATATTCTTTTTTCTTGTTTGAAAGTGTTTTCGACTCACGTACAAAAGCTTTCAGTTCACGGAAAGACCATGCATCATCCATACTATCTAAAGCCTGGTAAGGTGTTCGTTGTCCTTTTTCTTGGTTAGCAGTTGCATAAACCAAAACCTTATTGGCAAGGCTATCATCAAAGGTGATCGAAAGAGGTAAAATATGATCTATTTCAAATTGATTGGGATTATTAATCAAATCATGGATTGAAATTATTTTACCAGTATAAAGGCAACGTTCTCCTTGCTGATGCCAGAGACGGATTTTAGTCGCTAATTGCTTATGACCATGGAAAACACTATGTGGTAATTCAGCCTTTCCATTATATTGGTTGGCAGCCTTAAGCATGGCTGCATCCTTTTCATCTTTATTAGCTTTTTGAATCTTTTGAATAGCTTTCTTTTCGTCATCTTCATTTGTTTCACGAGCCATTTCGATGACAATATTGTCAAAGTCACCATATTCTTTGATTGCCGCATTTACGATTTTTATAGCTTGGCGTACAGACTTAGCAACAACAGGATTGTAGATTTCTTCAGTTAGTTGTTTCTCATCAATATATTTGGTTTTATTTGAAGACGAAGTTGTTTTTTGTTTTCCTAGTCGTGTCAAGATAGTCATTTGTTCTTCTGACGTCTCATATAATTCTGGGATTAATTCCATCATCAGTTTGACAGAAAAACTATGCCATCCTTTTCCAAAAATGGAACTATTTGCTTTGCGAAATTGAACCAATTCATCAATTTGCTCCTGACTGAAGGTACCATCAGCAAACTCATGCTCTATCGCTTCTTGGATACCTTCCCTCTCCGTATTTAATGTTAAGACATAGGCTAACTTATCAAGCTTTTCTCTCTCCATTTGCTCAACATCAATAGTTTCAAGCGTCTTCATTTTTCGGTAGGCTTCGAAAGTATGAATTTCTGGTTTGTCTGATTTGTTGATACGATATCCCTTGATATCCGCAACATCGCAAGCAAGTAGTTTAGCGATATATTTAAAGAGTTTCGCTGGACCCATCGCCTTTTCATTTTTGACATAGGTAATGATTTGATTCTTCTGTTCTTCGCTCAACTTCTTGGTTTCTGTTGGAACGGTTAGATTGTTCAAATCATTTAGCAAATTGAATTCTTGAGCCGTGTAGGATGCTTTTGCTGCTCTATACTCTTCTGGATAAAATGTACATTTCCCAATTAGAATTCCAAAAATATTGTCTAAAGTTTCTCCAGATGTTCTATAACGACCATAGTCAGTTCTTGATTTCTCATTACCTGGTCCATGATAATATTTACGTTTTCCAGTTAGAATTTGGAGATAACTATTAATAAATTCATCGGTAATCTGTGGATTAAATTCTTGTTGAGTTTGCAGTATTCTCAGTGCTTCTGCTCGATAAGCTGATGTGGGAAAGACATTAATTAAGCGATGTTTTTTTCCATCTTCTTCGACTGTGAAATCACCACGTAATTGACCATATTTTTGGTAGCGTTCCAATTGAATCTGGCCTGGTGTTTTTGTCTCTAATTGTTTACTGTTTTCTTTGACAATTTGTGCATAGTCGCCTACTGATGAATTCCCGTCATCACTGGCATCATCAAGGTAACTAATCCCACGGTGTTTCACCATATTTTTAAGAGCGATAAACAATTCTTCATTAGACAATTCATCGGTCAAACCCTTAACTCGCAATTGATATGGGTTAAGATTGATTGAAACATTTGTAAAATCAGTGATTAAGCCACTTTCTTCAAATAAATGATTTAAACGAACTCTACGATGTTTTTTACGTCGTGTCAATCGTCTTCCTTGACGATTTATTCTACGTTCTACATTATTCTCCGCTTGAGCTGCTGGGAAAATGCGTGAGTTCTTATGGATAATTTCTCCCGTCACTTTATTAAGGATACCTACACCAACAGAACCTATACCGATATCAAGTCCTAAAACTAAGTCGCTCATTTAAGAATCTCCTTATGCTTTTTTCTAATATTTCACAATAATATCTGAAAATTCACAACATTATTTTGTTAGCACTGTTATTATTTTAAAAAGCCAAGTTCAGTTGAACTGGCTTTTTCTTCTTGTGCAAAATGGATTTGTCTAGCCTTCTTTTGCTAGGGCTACTGCTTTTTCAAGGGCTTGGTCCGTCGACTCGCAGATATTATCTGGACCGATAGTCTGGATGAAGCCTGATTTTTCGAGAACTCGGTAGGGTTGGGGGTTAACGTGAGAAAGAAGCAAGGTCATGCCTCGTTTTCGGCAGATAGCAAGCGTTTCCTCAAGGGCATCCAGACCTGAAATATCCATGGCTGGAACGTTGCGCATGCGTAGAATAAGGACATTCTTACCGTCGTCATTGATAACATTCAGGAAATTATTGGCTGCACCAAAGAAGAGGGCACCGAAGATTTCATATACGACTGCATTTTTAGGGACTTGTTTCAAGTCGCTATCCTCAGACAATATAGGATCTTCTAGATTCCCCTTGTCCACCCACTGACGAACTTGGGCTACGTCGGACATCCGTTTGAGGAAGAGGAAGGCTGCTAGGACCATACCAAATTCGATGGCAACCACTAGGTCAAAGAAAACAGTTAAGATAAAGGTTACGATAAGGACTGCTACGTCACTCTTAGGAGCACGTTGGATCATTCGAACGACAGTACGCCAACCGCTCATGTTATAACCGACAATCATTAGGATTGAGGCCAAACAGGTCATAGGAATCAATGAGGCATAAGGCATGAGAAAGAGTAAAATCAGAAGCAAGGTAAGGGCATGAACCATCCCCGCTACTGGTGTCCGTCCTCCATTTTTGACATTGGCTGCGGTACGGGCGATGGCACCCGTTGCCGGAATCCCGCCAAAAAGGGCTGACATGATATTCCCAACACCTTGGCCAATCAATTCCGCATTAGAACGATGATTACCACCAATCATCCCGTCTGAAACAACGCAAGAAAGTAGGGATTCGATGGCTGCTAGTATGGCAATAGTGAAGGCTGGCGAAATCATTTGACGAATCAAAGAAAATGATAGGTCAGGAACTGTGAAGCTTGGAAGTCCTGCTTTGATGGTGTAAAGGTCACCGATGGTTTTGACTGGCAGATGACCAAAAGCTACGATGGCTGTGGTTACAAGGATGGCAACCAGGGATCCTGGAATTTTCTGAGAAAAACGTGGCCAAAAGATTTGAATGACTAGGGCCAAGATACCAATTGCAAGTGTCGGCCAGCTAATACTTGGAAGATGCTTCCCATAAGCTAGAAGTTTTTCTAAGAACTCAGCTGGTACGGACTTCATCTCAAGGCCCAGGAAATCTTTAACCTGTCCAGCCACAATCCCAACAGCTATCCCAAAGGTAAAACCGAGTGTGATGGTTTTTGGAATGAACTTGATCAGGTCACCAAAACGCAGGAGCCCCATGATAATAAGCATGAGTCCCGCCATGAGCGTGGCAAGGGTCAAACCAGCCATACCATACTGGGCGATGATGCCATAAATGATAACAACGAAGGCTGCGGTAGGTCCACCAATCTGAACCCGACTACCTCCTAAAAAGGAAATAAAAAAGCCTGCAACAACTGCTGTATAAAGACCTTGTTCAGGATTAACACCAGAGGCAATGGCAAGAGCAATCGACAAGGGGAGAGCAATGATAGCCACGATGACTCCTGCGATTAAGTCCTTAAGAAACTGGCCCTTAGAATAATTCCTGATGGTAGTGAAAAATTTGGGTGTGATATATTTTAAAGCGTCCATTTTTTCCTCCTAACTACTATCCTAAAACTCTTTAACTCAGTGAAATAACTCTTTTTCAATGAGTATCAGACGCTTATCAATTTTACAATCTTATGATAGCATAGGAAAAGCTCATTTTCTAGGGGATTGAGGGATTTAAAGCTATTATTTCAAGAATTCTTTAACTTTCTTAGTTTAGAAGTGAAGGTATCAAAAAACAAGTCCAGACTATGGACTTGTTTTGAAAGATTCATTATGGATTACCAACTTGTTGGCAAGGAAATCGGAATGTTAAGTTTAACCTTCATCTTGCTATTGGTCACAGAGGCTTGCTCAATTTCATAGCCGATTTCTGGAAGCTTGAGCTGAATTTGGTCATTAACCATTTGAACACCACTGCTTGACTGGGCAATGCTCTTCTTGAGGTAAGGCAGAACCAGTGATTTTGGAACTGGAAGGCGACCCAGGTGGGCACCTGCCAAATCTAGTAGGATGACTTCCTTGTTAGTGCTGACCGTAAAATCAAGGCTGAATGTTGATTCGATAGGTCCAAGAGATACGGGAACCTTAGCTGTTAGATAGGAATCATTCAACTCTACGCTACTGTTTTGCAAGGTCTCGTCATTAGAATCAGCCATGCTTGCTTTTAGGATTTGACGAAACTGATTACTGTCAAGATTAATCTCAGTTGAAACTCCGCCTGATGAAAGGGACGCCCCACCAATACCAGCCTGGGCTAAATCAGCAAGGGATGTTTGTGTTGATACATTTTTTAATTGGTCCTGACTGTCGATCTTGTCCGGAATAAGTAGAGCCGCCACTGCAAAAAAGAGCACAATGACGAGGACAATGAGTCGTTTAAACCATTTCCACATAGGGATACCTCATTTCAATTTTTCACTTTTGACGTCTATTGTACTGTAATCAAGGGAAAAAAGCGAGTAAGAACTGGAAATTCTCTCATATTTTCTTAATGCAGGAGATATGGCTCCAGAACTTCAAAGACTTTTAAGTAAGCATTGGCATAAAGGTGGACGCCGTCATAGGTGTGCTCAGCCTTCTGCTCTTTTCTATCATCAACCAAATCAGCATTACAATTAATGAAGTGGCAGCCATAGGTTTTGGCAATTTCCTCAAGAGCCTGGTTACAGCGGTCAAGATTTTCAGGAGTCCGCAGTTTCATCCACTGGATAGATGCCGGTGTCTGCCAAGGCAGATGTAGATTGGCTGGGTAAAAAGCCATGAGGTGAATCTTGGTATGGGGCAATATAGCTAGTGTTTGCTCCAGAATTTGTCTGATATTTACCGTCATATGGTGGAACCACTGGTCTCCATAAGGGTCCTCGGTCATATCATTGGTACCGATATTGATGAAAACCTTGGCCGGTTGCAAATCCAAAAGTAGGGGATGGATATGTTGGAGAAATTCATCCGTATTCAAACCACTGATGCCTCGATTGTAGATGATATCGTCGATACTTCTACTCCTAGCGATTTCACAAATGGGAAAAAGCTCCATGAGAGAGGAGCCCGTGAAGAGCGTCTCTCCCTTGATAGCGACCTCATTTAGGTACTGATAGTTTTTAAGTTTGATATCTTTTAATTCATCCATGATAACTTTCTTCTATATAATTTTATCTAAATGAGGGAGAAGGCAAAGAGCAACCCTACAACCGTATTGGCCAAGGCGTGGATAAAGACACTTGGAAGAATGGACCCACTTGCTTTTTTCTCATTGATAGCACCAAAAACGTAAGCTATGAGACTGATAAAGACCAAAATGGCAAAAGCCTTAAGGTAACCAGTTAGTTGCATAAACATAAGTGCATGGATGAGACCAAATAAGAGAGACTGAACCAGATTTGCTCCTAGAAATCCTAGTTTTCCTTGCATCCTTTTTAATAGAAAACCTCTAAAGAAGATTTCTTCTGGCAAGGCAGTCCCTAAGATAGCATAGGCTAGAATAGCAGGAAGAGCTCCAATTCCATTTCCAGAAAAATCTGCTGTGGCCGTTTGGCTAGAGTCAAACCAACTAAAGACCACAATCGAAAAAAGAAGAAAAAGTAGACTAATACCCAAAATGGTCAGTAATAATTGCCTCTTCTTCTGACTCTCAACTTTCTTCAACCCAATCCAGTCAAAGAAACCGACCTTTTTCCTGCTCCAAATTAACCAAGTGATAAAAGGAATGACAGAGACTATGAGCAGTTCCATAATACCGCTCATCAGTTTAGACATAAATAGGGTCATGAGTTTGTCCTCCATTTCTAATCAAAAGACAGCTTCGTTCTTTTGAAAACGATTACCTTTACACCTTGATTATACTACTTTTAGGGGAAGAGAAAGCTCATTCTCACCAATCTTGCCAGGTTTCTTTGGCACGAATCACACGGTCTTGCTTATAGTCAATATGGTAAACACGCCAACCACCAATCCAATCGTCCTTCAGCTTGTACTCAACACTTCCTTGAAGATCACTCCCCTTGCCTAAGAGTTTCTCAACTTCTTTTCTCGTCATGCCCTCAAGCTGATACTGCCGGTGAAAACTCCACATGAATTTATGGCGCATGTGATCTGGAGTACGAGCCCATTTTTCAGGCGTAAAAACTCGGTCACGAGGGACAATGATTGCAAAATGAACCAGACAAATGATTTCGATAATTAAGCAAAAGCCTTTTCGCCGTTTTCGTCTGGTTTCTGGGGTAAGGTAGGCCATAGGATTACCTTACTTTCTCTTGTTTCCAATGGTCGTCCAAAATCACTGAGTGCTCTTTCGAAAAGCGAATAAGGATATCTCTGGCAACTTGTTGAGATACACGTGCGACATTGGTTAATTCTAATCCTAGCTCAGGTGTGTCATGTTCCAAGCGATACTTGTCATCCTCGTATTCAACAAAGATAAAACTCATTGCCCCTTTTTCGCTATAAGTGAGATAGAGACTATCGTAGGATACTGGAAGTTGCACCAAAGCATCCCAGATATCACTGTCACTTGGGTTTGTAATCGTCGCATAGTCTACCTGATCAGCTGTCGAAATACGCATGACAAGGCCTTCTGCTGCTTTCTTTTTAGATGCTAACCACTTAAATAAATGCATCGTTTTCCTCCTTTAGATGACGATTCCTTTTTGCTTGAGATTGTCCAGACATTCCTGTAAATAGGCAGCATCATGCTCTGGGTAGATGATGACTGGTAATGTCTCCGCTTCAAGCTTATCGTAGGCTGGCATCTGTTTGCCTCGATACTCCTTGTCCAACCACTCTGGGCTAACACGATAGCCACGTTCCGTCATTTCTTGCATAATGAGTTCATGGTATTTAAACAGGCGATATGGAGAATAATCAAAAACATAGTTAACCGTAGCGTGTTTGCGTTGCCAACCCTTGCCACGAAGGGCACAACATTCTCGGTGTTGTCCTAATAGTTGCTGACGAGGTAGTTTTGCAATCAAGTCTTGATGCCACAGTCTCATTTTGAACCCCCATTAATTAAGGTTGACTCCTCCAGATAACGATTAGGATATGTGATTAGGAGCTCTTTGACGGATTCCACCAAACAATGCTGAGGAATTTGGCCTACTGCATAGCTATCCAGTTGGGCCATAAACTTTTCCTTTTCGCTGGCGGTTGCTTTCTTCTTAAAATATCCCCAGATATGTTGGAAGGCATTGACGACCTGACCGGGATTTTCAGGAAGGTTAAGTGCTTGATCAATGTAGGCTTGAACCTGATCCAAACTAACCTCTTCATTCTTGAGATAGTTACGGATTTCCAAGTAAATCTTGTTTGAATGGCTGAGCACCAGATACTTATTGGCTGCCCATAGTTGCTCGCACTGGCGACGTGGATTAGTAGTTGTCATTAGGAACCTTCCTTCTTGCTTTTTATCAGTATAGCATAGTTTAAATGGGGATAATAGATTATGCCTTTGAGAATCCGAAAGAGTGATTTCCAAGTATTTTCAGAAAAGGTTTTTGCTTGGTTTGTTTGTAAGCGTTTGCTATACTTAAGGTATCAAAGAAAGGAGACAAGCCTATGACATTGTCCAAAAAACTCACACTTTCTCTTGCCTCTATGGCAGTTCTTGGTCTTTTAGCAGCCTGCTCAAACCAGAAAGCTCAAACACCTGAAAGCTCTGCTAGCACCCAACAAAGTTCAAGTAAGGTTTCATCTTCACAAAGTTCTGAAGCCTCTAAACAAACTGAAGGGCTAGATGGCACCTATAAAGGGACTGACGAAAATGATCGCATTACTCTTACCATCTCTGGAAATACTGGAACTTGGGAAGAGGACGAGGCAGATGGCGAGAAGGAAAGCAAGCCTGTAACAGTTAACTCTGACAATCAAAGTCTGACAATCGGTGACGACACCAAATACTATAAACTCGATGGTAATCAACTGACTATTGAAGATGACGACCATGATCCAAATGATACGGTTGTCTTGACGAAATAAAATGAAAAACCTTAGCCGAACCGCTCTATGGAATTTA
This sequence comes from Streptococcus sp. HMSC065H07, assembly GCF_001837325.1. Taxonomy (NCBI): domain Bacteria; kingdom Bacillati; phylum Bacillota; class Bacilli; order Lactobacillales; family Streptococcaceae; genus Streptococcus; species Streptococcus sp. HMSC065H07. The sequence goes on along the minus strand of NZ_KV832038.1, from coordinate 341,617 downwards.
GCTAAGGTTTTTTATGTTATACTATAGGCAGAAAGAAAACGGATACAAAGAGGAGGTTGATGATGACTCAAAGAAAATTATGGGTGACGCTATTTGTTGTGTCGATTATTGTAACTCTTATTGGACTGGGATTTTCTGTCTATAACTATTATGTCTTTGATAAACCCTTTATGACTACCACTACAAAAGGTTTACTAGCAGCCTTTTTCCTGTGTGCGACAATGGTTGCTATTAGTCTATCCAAATCAAATAAGAAGTAAAAATAAGAAAGAGGTATAAGTTTGCGGAATTATACCTCTTTTCATACAACATTACTTAATCTTGTGTTTATTCATTTTTTCTTCAAAGATGTCTGTCATGATTTTACAGAGCTCTTCTCTCTCTTTTTCAGCCTTTTGATGATGAAATGTATCCTTGGCCAAACGAGTCACCTCCTAAAAATGAAACTGTGTCATTATATCAACAGATAGGAAAGAAAAGCTCCCACCGAAATTCAGTGGGAGGTTCAACTCTATTTCTATGATTTTCGTACCGCCACCAGCCAAGAGGCTAGTAGGATTTCGAAAATAACCAGAAAGATAATCTGAGTAAGAGAGCTCTGAACCAGCATAAGGACAGCCAGACTATCGATCAGCATGTGAGCGAGGATACAAGGAGCAGCTCCTTTCGAATACTCTTTGAGAGCTCCAAATAGAAAAGTATTTCCTAAAATCATCAGGTAAAAAACGAGATAGTTGGAGGAACCTGCTGTAATCCAAGGGAGTTGATAGATAGGGATATGCCAGAGGAACCAGACAATGGAAAGAACCATCATTTTAGTTATAAAGTGCTTACTAAAGTAAAGATGTTCTTGTAAAAACCAACGCCAACCTACTTCTTCCAGCCCCCCATATAAAAAGGTCCAGGGAAAATATAGTAAGAAGGCCAAGAAGGTGTTCCCAGTAAAGCTAACATTCCTGAGAAAGAATGAGATTCCATAGTAGATGACTGGAATGAAGAGAGCTAGAATCCAGGACAGGGGACTTTCTTTTTGAAGAAAGACCTTTTTGAAGAATTCACCCAAGGATTTGACTTCACTCAACACAAGAGAAAAGACAGCCGCCATAATCAGGGGAACACAGTTCATTAGGATAAACAGTAGTGAGGCACCCAGACTACTCCTGTCTGGGAAACACCATAGGATAACTTGCCCTACTATATATGTAGCAAAGAGGGCAGACAGTACATACCAGATAGCGACTGATTGTTTTGAAATAAATTTGCTCATTTTTTCTCCGTAACGGGATGGTAAAATTGACAGTATCTCTTTTTTATGGAAGGTTAATTCGTAATTGTAGAAATAAATACATTGTCTTTAAAAATCTTATTTAATCTTGTGTTTATTCATTTTTTCTTCAAAGATGCCTGACATGATTTTACGGAGCTCTTCTCTCTCTTTTTCAGGAAGGTCCCCTTGGCGCTTAGCCGCTGCATAAAGTTCAGGATATTGCTTGGCTACACGCTCGACTGTCTTAGTCGTCGCATGCCCTCTGACAAAGAAAGGAATGCGTTTAATCCATTCTTGTGGTACGAGAGCGAGTAACTTCTTAGCCGCTTCCTTATCAGAAATCTCAGCTGTGCTCAAACCTTTTTCGATTTGCTTTTGTTCTTGTTCTGTAAAATCTTTTAATTCCATAACTTGCTCCTCTTTATCTCTATATAGTAAATTTTACACCCATGCATGAGAATATACAACCGATTGAGATGGGATGTTGCTAGCTGTGAACAATAATAGAATTAGGAGAATCATGATTTCTTTTTTCCTAAAATACCGTACAAAAAGATCTGATGAATTTGCTCAACCTCTGTCTCTAAATTGTCACTATGGGATAATTGATTTCCCATACCATTAAGAGCATCCATGACATTTAAGATAAGCTCTGTCGATAGATCTTCAGCAATAAGGCCCTCTGCTTTTCCGAGATGAATATAAGCACGATAGATGTCACGTTTTTTTGCAGTGATTGCTTTCGTTAGGAGAGTTGAGAAAACAGAATCTTCCACCATTTTATCTTGAAAATAGTCCGAGATTTGCTGACTCATTTTCTCCTGACATAGGTCTAAAGCCTGGTCTAATTTTGTATTAAAAGCTAGATTACTTTTTAAAATATCCTCGGCTTGCTGGGTTATTTCTTCAAACAAGTCATTAACACAGAGAGTTACCAAGTTATCTTTGCTCCCGAAATAATTGTAGATAGAAACAGGAGATACTTCTGCTGCCTCTGCAATAGATTTTATACTCGTTTCCTTAAAACCTTTGTCTTTAAACAAACGCAAAGCTGCTTGAATAACCGCTTGCTTCTTTTTCTCAGTCGTCTTTTGATATTGATTCATGTGAATACCTCTGTTATTACCAATTGTAGCATAAGTTTGAAATATATGTGTATATATTTCATTTTTCCTTGCTATTCTTACTTGCTTTCTCTATAATAAAGTTTGAATTTAAACCATCTATATTTCAAACTTTATTTTCAAAAATGGGAGGGAACATGCTCATTCAATATCTTATAAAGCAATCTAGAAATCCGAGTGGTCTTGTTGGCCGAGTGATTACCAACATCTGGTCATCCTATTTTAAGGAACTCAGCCTTTGGGCAATAAAACAAACCACTATCCCTAACAATAGTCGTATTTTAGAAGTCGGTTATGGCGGTGGTAGCACTATCAAAAACCTACTTGCTTTAGATAAAAATCTTGACATTCATGGCATTGATATTTCCAAGGAGTCTTATCAAACTGCTAAACGGATGCTTTTAAAGTCAATAGACAATGATAGTGTCCAGCTGATGGTTGGCAATGTCGAAAACCTCCCCTACCAAAATCATTATTTTGATTTAGTCTTTGCTATTCAAACACATATTTTCTGGAAAGATTTAAAAGAGAGTTTTCAGGAAATCTATAGAGTCATGTCCAATCATTCTATTCTGATTATTGCTTCCGAAAAAGAAAAAATTAAGTATCATATGACAGATTATGGAACAAGTTCTGAATTGAGTCAGTTATTAACAAGTATTGGCTTTTCAAAGATTGAAGAAAGACAAAATCACAAATGGGTTTTGTATATTGTTATTAAAAGACATTAGGAAATTGATAGACAAATTCCCACTTGACTTAAGAAAAGCTCTCCCCCTTAGCAACACGAAAAGAGAAGACTAACTTAGTCTTCTCTTCATACTAGGTTGTGGAACATCAACAATTACTTTACTTTTATACCTCTAGTAAGTCCTATTCGTCCACAATTGCATCTTACAAATGGATAATTCTGTTAGAAAATAAGGAGATACGGGTCTTCAAGATAAGATATAACTTGTGCTAAAAATTCAGCTGCTGGAAGGCCATCGATGATTTGATGGTCGAAGCTCAGACTCAATGGAAGATAGTCTTTTTGAACAACCTCTCCCTCCTCATTAAACGCCAAAGCTTGTTGAGTTGCTCCTACTCCAAGAATTGCCACCTCTGGGGAGTTAAGGATTGGTGTGAAGTATTCTACACCTGGCCCCCCTAGGTTCGTAATTGAGAAAGTAGAACCACTATATAGGTCAGATGGAAGTGTACCTTTTCGAGCTTGATTAGCCAGAGTCTTAATGCTTTGACCAAGATCTGCTAAAGTCATACGGTCTGCGTCTCGAATCACAGGGACAACCAAACCATCATCCAAAGCTGTTGCCATACCAATATGAATGCGTTCTTGAATCTGATGAATGCCGCCACCATACCAAGCATTCAAAGCTGGAAAATCTCTCAAAGCTTTGGTTACTGCTTTAGTTAATAGAGTTGTGATACCTAGTTCACCATTTTCAAGTGGAGTATGGACCTTGGCCTTAAGTTCTTTACGGAATTTCAAAAGCTCAGTTAAATCAGCCTTACGATGGAGTGTCACTTGAGCAGAAGAATGAAGACTGTTCATCATACGTTCGGCAATAATCTTACGCATGCCTTGGAGTCCCTCACCGTATTGACCTGAGGTCATATCTTGTGGTAGAGGTTCAACGACCTTATCAACAACAAGACTTGGTTGGTAAGCTTCTACATCACGTCTTGTAATACGACCATTTCCACCTGTCCCCTTAATAAGAGAGATATCATAGCCTTTCTCAGCAGCCATCTTACGAGCCACCGGTGTAATGAAAATGCGTTCCCCACCAGTACGAGCTATAGGTGCTGTAGTAGATTTAGGACTAGACGGTGTTGAATCTTTAGCGACTTCAGTTGGAGCTTCCTCTTGTGCAGGAGCCTCTTGGGTTCCTACATCCTCTCCTTCCTGACCAACCCATCCAACGACTTCCTTACATTTAACTGTAACACCTTCACCATGCACAATGTCTAGAACAACCCCAGAAGCAGGGGATTCGACTTCACTAGTCAATTTTTCAGAACTAATTTCCAATAAAGGCTGACCACTTGTTACTGTATCACCAACTTGGACCAACCACTTTTGAATGAGTCCTTCAGTCATGGTTAGGCCGAGCTTGGGCATTAAAATTTCTGTTGCCATAAGCGCCCTCCTATCCTTTCAAGTCCTGAATCAATTCATCAGCTACTTTCAAAACCTTATCCGCATCAGGGATATAGGCTTGTTCTAAGTTTGTCGCAAATGGAACAGGAGTATTTGGAGCACAAACACATTTCACTGGTCCATCAAGATAATCAAAAGCTTTATCTGAAACTACAGATGCAATATCAGTTGCAGTATTGTTATGTGGATTGGCCTCATCCACAATAATTAAACGACCAGTTTTCTTCACGGAATTTAACACTGTTTCTTCATCCCATGGAGCAACTGTACGAAGATCAATCACTTCTACAGAAATGTTGTCTTTTGCCAAGCGGTCGGCGACCTCATAGGCTACATACAACATTTTACCAATTGTCACAATTGTTAAATCCTTACCTTCTCTACGAACGGCAGCCTTACCAATTGGTACAGTATAGTATTCTTCTGGCACTTCCCCTTTTAAGCCATAGAGGGTTTTGTCCTCAGAAAAAATAACAACATTATCATCCTCAATTGACGCCAGTAGTAAACCTTTAGCATCATAAGGGGTAGCAGGAACGACCACCTTAATACCAGGAATCGATCCAAATAAACCGTAATAGGATCCAGAGTGTTGCGCAGCAGCTGAAGCTCCTGCCCCGTGCATAGTACGAACAACCATCGGAACTTTAGCTTTACCGCCAAACATGTAACGCATCTTAGAAGCCTGTCCTAATAGGGCATCAAAACAGAATCCAATAAAATCATTAAACATTAACTCTGGTACAGGTCTTAGTCCCGTAAGCGCCATCCCCACCGAAGCTGATAAATAGCCGTGCTCAGAAATCGGAGTATCAATAACACGTTCCCTGCCATATTTCGGCATCAATCCTCGTGTGATACCCATGACACCGCCCCAGGCATCCTCGTTATTATTTTCTAAGTGTTCAACATTAACACCACCTGAGATATCCTCTCCTAGGAGAACAACTCGCTCGTCTCTTTCCATGGCTTGATCGAGCCCTTCATTGATGGCTTTCATAAATAATGTTTCTCTAGTCATTATGAATCCTCCTCAATCAGTCTGCAAATACGTCTTCGTAGAGAGCTTCTTCTTTTGGAATTGGACTCTCTTGAGCAAAGTGGATTGCATCTTCAACATCTTTTTGTGATTGGGCAACAATCTCATCCAATTCATCTTGGCTAAGGATACCCTTTTCAGTTACCAGGTCACGAAATACTTCCAAGGCATCCACATCTGCCCATTCTTTTTCGATTCCATCTGGTGCTTTGTATTTTTGCTCATCTCCTTCGAAATGGCCATGGTTACGATAAGTAATAGCTTCAATTAACGTTGGACCATCTCCACGACGCGCACGTTCAATGGCCTCTTTAGCCACTTGATAAACAGCAAATAAGTCCTTACCATTAACGCGAACGCCAGGCATATTGTAAGCTTGTGCACGTTCAGCAATTGTTGGAGAACCTGATGAATACCATTGTGGTGTTGATTCTGCAAAAAGGTTGTTTTCATTTACAAATACCACAGGTAGATTCCAAATAGAGGCCATGTTTAAGCACTCATGAAAATTACCTTCATTGGCAGCACCATCACCAAAGAAACATACAGCAACATCATCAGTCTTTAGATATTTGTTGCGCATAGCAGCCCCAGTCGCAAGACCAAAGCCTCCGCCTACCATACCATTAGCACCAAGGATTCCTTTATCCAAGTCAGCGATATGCATAGAGCCACCTTTACCTTTACCAAGCCCAGTAGACTTACCAAAGATTTCAGCCATCATTTTTTTAAGGTCTCCACCTTTAGCCACACAGTGTCCATGTCCTCGATGTGTGCTAGTAATGTAGTCTTTATCAGTCAAGTTAGCACATACCCCAGTCGCAATAGCTTCCTCACCTGAGTAAAGGTGAACAAATCCTGGAATTTGACCGATTGAAAAGAAATGTCGTGCATTTTCTTCAAAATTTCGAATATCGCACATAGTCTTATACATGGATTTAGCCTCTTCTTTTGAAACATTTTCCACACCAAGATCATGGGCAGTTTGAACCTTAACTTCTTCCTTGGTTAAGGTTTGTCCCTGATGTTTTTCTTTCATTAGGGCTTGTGGCAATTCTTGATAATGTGTCATATTGTTTCCTCCTTCTATAGAGAGCTTTATAAAAAACAAATATTATTGACAGATATATAGATTTGAAAAAATGAGAATGGCTGTGCTAAACCTATCCATCGACCTTAGGACCTTAAAATCAGTCTTGCAACCTCCTGAACCAACTCAGAAATTGTTGGATGTGCAAAAATTGTCTTATCAAGCTGATCAAGTGTTCCTTCAGCATCTTTCAAGACAATCAAGGATTGTAGAATATCAGTTGCATGTGGACCAACGATAACGGCACCTAATAGTAGGTGATAGCGTTTTTCGGAGACAATTTTAACAAAACCCTTTGCTGAATTAGACGCAATGGCTCGACCATTATAAACATAAGGAAGTTGACCAACTGATATATCATATCCTTGTTGTACCGCCTCCTCTTCTGACAAGCCAAAGGAAGCAATCTCCGGCGTTGTAAAGAGCGACCGTGGAACACTTGAATTATCAACCGGTTCCTCAGCCTGACGACAAATGGCTCGAACAGCTTTGATTCCCTCGCTACTAGCAACATGAGCTAACATATATCCAGGAATCAAATCCCCAATCGCATAAACACCTGATTGAGATGACTCGTAATAACTATCTACCTTAATAAAGCCTTTTTCGGTCAGCTCCAAGCCCATCATTTGGGCTAACTCAATATTTGGCTTACGCCCTGTTGCTACAAGTAAGTTATCATAAGAGTAGGACTTCCCATCTGCTAAAATTACAGCATTTTCTTGAACCCTATCTATGCTAACTCCCTCCAGAATAGTAATTCCAAGTTGTTCCATCTTTTCTCTAATAATGGAACGTGCTTCGTCATCTTCAGTTGCTAAAATTGTTGGTGCAACCTCTATCACTGTCACATCCACACCAAGTGGAGCCATGGCAAAAGCTAACTCAACGGAAATAATACCTCCACCAATGATAACCAAACATTGAGGAAGTTCCTTTAAGTTGAAAAAGCTATCTGTTGTCAAATAGTTAACATCGTTAATACCAGGAATAGGAGGAATAAATGGATGACTCCCCGTCGCCAAAATAACAGACTTACCTGAGACTCTTTCACCATTAACTTGGAAGGTTTTATCAGAAATATAAGCTGCCTCACCTTCAATATAGGTGATACCTAATTGTTTAAAACTTGATTGAATACCAGACTGTAGTGTTGCTACGACTTGATCTTTGCGAGCAACAAGTTTTTGAAAATCAAGATTATCATTTAAAACGGTCACTCCATACTGAGAGGCTTCTTTAGCAGCTAATAGCCAATGGGCATGTTCAAGATAGGCTTTAGATGGGATACATCCAACGTTCAAACAGGTGCCACCTATGGAGTTTTTCTCAATGACAGTTACCTTTTTACCTAAACGGGCAGCTTCTTCAGCAGCAACATAACCACCAGGACCTGCCCCTATAATGAGAATATCACATTGACTCAAAACAATACTCCTTTCTAGAATGGAAGTCGGCTGTTAGCCGAACCACTTCAAGTAGGACAAAAACTCGGAGATATTTGAAAGCGCTTTCTATGCTTCAATTATAAAACTAATACTTATGAAAATCAAGTAATTCACTGAAAATGTGATGTTTTGGTGGTGAAAACATTCACAAGAAATGCAAACGTTTGCCATTCTCTAATCGGGATGATGTTAGCACTTATACTTTGCTGATTTGTATAAAAACTAGAAAAATACAAATCTCCCCCAATCATTAAATAATTCTTCAAAATGTTATAAAAAACACTCTAGCCTCTATAGCTTGGATAAAACTATAGAAATTAGAGTGCTTTTACTATTAGAAAGAATATGTATATGGAGTTAAAAAGGAATTTGAATTAATCTAAAGAAAGTTGATTTTTCAACTGAATAATATTATAAGAATATCGATTTGTAGTTATTTTGAAAGTAATCTTATAAGTGAGTAATTAGGAGTAGAATATGACAACTCTATTTTTTTGTAGAGTAGCTTTTGTAGCTTTTATGTGAAAAATCAATTGACTATTTAATTATTTATCGTCCTTTTTAATCATATTTTTCACACCTTCGATAGCTCCTTCAACAGCATCTTTGGCATCTTCGGCAACTTCTTTCACTTTTGAGACTGCTTTTTCAGCAGCACCCTCTTTTTCTGTTTTTTTATCACCAGTTACTTTTCCGAAACCTTCTTTAATAGCGCCTTTAGCTTGGTTAAGTTTTTCTTCTACTGACATAATTTTATCCTCCTTTGGACATAAAGATTTTTAAATATGAACGCTCTTAAACAATACATTCAAATTTTTAAGTATAACAAGATAAGTTAAATTATAGCTTTTGTGTTGAAGTCGAGTCATAAACAGCTTGAACACCCTCACTAATGTTATCTTTATTTGCTGATAAACCATTAGCTAGTCCATGTTTACCACTTTTTTAATTTATCGGCACTAAGTTTGAGTTGATTGGAGTCTTCCTGTCGAAATATTGAAAATTATTCTTTTTTTCCTAAGAAAAATGATACTACTGCAACAACAATAACTGCCCCTAAAATTGATGGAACTAAGGCCATTCCAGCTAGTCTAGGCCCCCAAGAACCGAAGAGTGACTGTCCAACAGATGAACCAATTAAACCTGCAAAGATATTGGCAATTATTCCCATGGAACCTCCCTTTTTAGTGATTCCACCAGCAATAAAACCTATAAAGCCTCCGACAATAATAGCCCAAAGCATAATGTCTCCCCCTTTCTAAATAGAGGAAAGTTAGATTGTTTGGAAAATCAAACCATCTAAAGAGTTACATTTTAGCTAAAACATTTTTTATATTAATCTTAACAATCATAAGATTAATGTTAGTATATACCTGTTAATAACAGTATAAGTTAATCAAATTGATAAGTCAATGAAAATGTTTGCGCTTACACAAAAATAGACATAAAAACCATCATCGACCTTTGCAATCGCTTGCATAGTTTTACAATTTCACTTATCTCATTTTTTTATTAAAAATCTACAAATACTTCTACTATTATTAGGCCTTCCTCTAAATGGATTGATTTATGAATAAAAAGTTTGATTAAACTGGTACATTCATATGATTGATTAGCATTTTAGTCACAAAATAAAATAGCCCTAAGACGTTCGAGTGACGAAAGTAAAAATAAAATGTATAATTGAGACATGTAAACCCTTACACATTTTTCTTTAAATAGTAAGTATCTAACAAAATAGTATAAATAATACACCAAACACTCCATCACTTTCAGTAGGAGTTTAAAATTAATATGGAGTAGTGAATTGATTACAAATTGAAAGTAGAATATAAAACACACCCAGGTAAAGAAGTTACAATAATAATGGCCGATGATTTAGATACGTCGTCAAAGAGTGAGCTTAAAAAGTTGACTATAGTAACAAAAAGGAAGTACTGTTATGGAAAAAGTTTTGAAGGATGGTAAACTTTATTCTCTAATAGAATTTAGGGACAAAATCTATGAGGATTTAGATTTATCAAAAAGTGACTTAACCACTTTATTGTGTGCGATATTGATTGCATCTATTGGTTTGAATATGAATTCTATTCCAACAATCATAGGGGCAATGTTGATTTCTCCATTGATGACACCTATCCTTGGAGTAGGTTTTGCGTTAGCAATATTAGATACAAAACTTCTCAAAAAATCGTTTAAAGTTCTTTTTATTCAAGTTGCAGTAAGCCTTTTAGCTTCTACACTTTATTTTTTACTTTCGCCCATTTCTTACGCAAGTACGGAAATTATTGCTAGAACTTCGCCCACAATTTGGGACGTTGTAATAGCATTCGTCGGTGGATTAGCCGGCATTATTGGAGCACGAAAGAAAGAAGCTAATAACATTGTTCCTGGTGTCGCCATTGCAACTGCTCTTATGCCACCCGTTTGTACCGTGGGGTATTCTATTGCCACAGGAAATCTTGAGTATATGATAGGGGCGTCATATTTGTTCTCCATTAACTGCAGTTTTATTATGATTGCTACATATATTGGCACTAATGTGATGATGGTTAATAATCCTTATGTTAAACATAATCGTAAAGCCTCTAAAATGCGAAAAATATTAATTCTAGTCTCGCTTGTTCTTATTATTCCAAGTTTAGCTTCTGCAACTACCTTAGTTAGAGATACGCTAATCAATGAGTCTATCAATAATTATCTATCTGATCAATTTGAAAACCATACTATTTTGAAAAAGAAATATAGTAAAGAAAACAATACACTAAAGCTAACCATTTCAGGTAAATATCTTTCAGAAGCTGAGTTACAAAGTATCATTAACAAACAAAATGAATATGGTTTGAAAAATATCTCGATTCAGGTTTCACAATTAACAAATGATAGATTAACTGAAAAAGAATTAGTCGACTACATCATTCAATATAAAAACGATGATGATCTTCAACAAATAGAAAAGGATAAGTAAAAAGAATCCCCAAATAACAACAAGTAATGTGAGATATTAATTTGATAAGCATAAGAAACCGTTGAAAAGTATTGTCACTAGTAGTCCATAGGAGAAAATATCAATGAAAAAAGTAATGATAATTATTAATCCAACTTCTGGAGGAGAAACAGCATTAGATTATAAAGAGAGCTTGGAGAATAAGGCTAAAGAGTATTTTGATTATGTTGAAACTAAGATTACGCAAAAAGCCAAAGATGCAACTCAATTTGCTGAAAAAGCCTCTAAAGAAAAATATGATGCAGTAATTGTTTTTGGTGGAGACGGTACTGTAAATGAGGTTATTTCAGGGATTGCTGAAAAAAATCACATTCCAAAACTTGGGATTATTCCTGGTGGAACTGGTAATTTAATCACTAAGCTATTAGAAATCAACCAAAGTATTGATCAAGCGATTGAAGAACTTGATTTCAATTTTACTAAAACCATTGATGTTGGAAAAGCTAATCAAAATTATTTTGGCTATATTTTTAGTGTTGGATCTTTACCAGAAGCTATTCATAACGTTGATATTGAAGATAAAACAAAGTACGGTATCTTTGCATATGCAATCAATACGATGAAGTCCGTTGTGGAAGACGATATATTTAATGTTCGTATTGAAAGCGAAAATGGCAATTATGAAGGTGAAGCTAGTCAGGTCCTAGTTCTTCTATCTAATTACTATGCAGACAAAAAACTATTTGATGAAAATACAGATGGATATGGAAATATCTTGATTTTAAAAGATGCATCCATCATTTCTAAATTATCGACTATCCCAGATTTGTTAAAAGGGGATCTAGTAGGTAACGATAATATCGAATATATCAAAGCGCGTAATGTTAGGATTTCTTCAGAGGTTGAGTTAGAGTCAGATGTTGATGGAGACAAATCGGATAATCTTCCAGTAGATATAAAAATACTAGGGAACCATATCGAAGTATTCTCAGGCACCAAAGTATAGTTTTTTCCCTTCTACTTCTCCAACAAAAAAGTTTTAAATGATATAAGTTACTGCATCAGCAACAATAATAGTCTTATCCTTTTTGAAGTTAGGATATAAGTCAAAAGTAAGTAAATTACTTTTAATATACGGAGTTAAGGCGTTTTTTGATTCATGTCTAAAAACTTTTCGGAAGCATCAACTGTGATGGCAGTTTTCGAGCATAACAAAAAGTAGTGAAGAGATTCCATCGTCGGAATTTTCTTCACTACTTTTCTTCTCTCTTTCCTACTCAATCACCAATAGCAGCATTTCAGAGTTTCCACTCTTCAATCAACCAGTCCGAAAAAGCATCATATCTTTCTTGGAGATTATCATGATGACCGTAGGGGTCAAATGCTGAATAAGTGGACAAGCACTGTTTTTTGATGCATTCATGTACTTCTTTGGCAAAGCTAGGAGCCTTGGCCAGTCTATTCTTATGATTAGCCCCTTCGGTCAAACCGTTACGTAAATAGACCGAGCAAGACTTATTAAGAAGCTGATGGGATTGGCAGTAATCTACAAAATCTGGATACCAGAAGGATCCACAAATGGAAAAGATAAAAGGCATCTTATCACTGCTATAAAGACTGGAAATAGCAGCCAGTCCACCCAGCGAGTAGCCTCCGTAAGCCATACGACTGTCATCCAGTCTAAACTCCTCTTGGATGCTATTTAAAATATGGCCAAATAGATGGTCATGATAGCTGGCTAGCTTGCCACCAAAATCAGGACTTCCAGGTCTCAAAGCCTGAGCATACCAAGGTGTAAAATCATCCAAGCGATTCTTGGGCTCAAGGCCTATCAGGATAACAGAATCCGCTAGTTTTCCCAGATAATCCAGTTGTCCATCGTTCAGAAAAACAGCTGGATAAGTCTTAGTAGCATCATAAGACTCAGGAAGGGCAATCGTCACTCGAATGCCATGGCAGACAAAGTCTTTATTTATTAACAAAGTCATTAACCTTCTCAAGAGAATCAATCACAGATGGACCGTAATCCATAAGCTCATCATAAGAAATAGTCATGATTTTCTTGTTTTTAACGGCTGGTACATTTTCAAGAACAGCGTTCTTTTCCATCTTGTCTGTAGCATCCTTGTCCATGGCCTTATTACGGTCACTAGTTACATAGATAATCAATTCTGGTTCCATAGACACGAGATTTTCCAGAGTCAAATCTGATGTTCCTGTCGCAACATTGGTATAGCCAAGCTGATTAAGCATACTTTCTTGAAGGGCAGATTTGTAAGTTCCAAAGGTCTCATCGTTGTAGGCACACATGATCAGAGCCTTCTTCAAGTCTTTGTCAGAAGACTTGTTTTTCTTTTTAACGGCGTCGATACGCTTTTGGAGTTGTCCTGCATACTTGTCTGCCTTGTCTTGAACGTTGAAAATGTCACCAATATTTTTAACATCTTCGATGATATTATTCAAATCTTGTTTGGTTGTTGAAACAGAAGCTTTTTGCGTATAGACGGGAATGTCGTTGTTGTTCCACGTGCTGATGGTTCCCATTGATTTGTCTGAGAACATCATGTTACGACCAATAAGGGCATCAGGTCCGTAAGCCAAGATGACTTCTTGAGAGATGGTCTTCTTATCACCGACATGTGGGATTGAGGCAATGTCTTCCTTATATTTATCGGTTACTTCATTGTCAGGGTTAAGCATACCGACAATCTTGTCTTTTAAACCAAGCTCAATCAAGATTTCCGTTGATGAAAGGTTGTTTGTGATAACCTTTTCTGGTACCTTTTTGAAAACTTGATCTAGCTCAGTTCCTTGATCGTCATAAGTTTTAACGGTCAAAGGATACTGGGTTTCTGAGTTAGTCTTTTTCACCGTTTCTTTTGCTGCTGATGACGATGATGTGCTGTTTTTATATGTAGAACTGCATGCTGTCAATGTGAGGACTGCTGCAGCGATTAATGCGATACCAAAAGTTTTCTTGTTCATAAGGCCTTCCTTTCCTAGGCTTATAAATACTGAATCATTGCCTGCTGGTCATCCGTCCAGGTAATACGACTCTGAACATCATAAACCGCCTGCAAGGATTGTGGGGTTACGGCATCCCTTGGGACACCTTGGGCAACAATCTCACCCCCTTTCATTAAGTAAATATAATCTGAAAAACGACAGGCCAATTGAATATCGTGGAGAACTGCGAGAACATTAATGCCGAGTTCCTTGACCAAGGCCAACATCTCCAACTGATACTTAATATCCAAATGGTTGGTAGGCTCATCCAATAAAAGGAGTTTGGGTTCCTGAGCCAAAGCACGCGCTAGGATAACTCTTTGTTTTTCGCCACCTGATAAGGACGAATAATAGCGTGTCTTCTTTTCAGACATGCCAACCTTGTATAGGGCATCCTGGACGAGCAAGTGGTCCCGCTCCGATTCTTTTTGTAGAAAGGAAAGATGGGGCGTTCGGCCAAGCATGACAATTTCTTCCACCGTGCAATCAAATTGAAGGGTGTTAAACTGTGTCACAACGGCCATTTCTTTTGCAGTTTCCTTTAGGCTTACCTGATCTAGGCTTTTTCCATCAAGTAAAATCTGACCGCTATCTGGTTTCAACTGGCGATAAATGGTTTTGAGCAAGGTTGATTTTCCACTCCCATTTGGTCCTAGTATGGTCTGGAATTGCCCACCTTCAACCTCTAGAGAGACACCGTTTAGGATTTTTTTCTCTCCAATCGAATAATGAATATCCTTACACTTTACATCCATAAGTCTAAACCACCTTCCTACGATTTTTAGTCACAATATAAATAAAGAAAGGTGCGCCAACCAAGGCTGTAAAGATACCGATAGGTAACTCCGCATTTTTAACGAGGATTCTAGCCAAGACATCTGCCCAAACCACAAACAAGGAACCTAGGAGAGTTGCTACTGGAAAAAGCTTACGATAATTAGTCCCGACTAAACTTCTGGCAATATGAGGGGTAATCAAGCCCACAAAGCCGATAATTCCACAACTAGCAACCAAGACGGCCGTTATGACTGCAACGATGGCGATATAAAAATACCAATAGAGTTTAAGTGGAATCCCTAAAGTCAAAGCTGTTTCATCGCCCATCATCATGGCATTGAAGACACGATACTGAGTTGAGAAAAAGAGAAAGGCCAAACCAACCACTACTGCTGGAAGCATCAAATCTGACCAAGATGTTCCTGTCAATGAACCCATGGTCCAAAACTTAATGGTCATGACACTATCTGCTGTCGCTCCAATAGAGATTATAAAATTGGCAAAGGCAATAAAGAGGGCATTAACAACCGTTCCAGATAAAATCAAGCCAGATGTGGTCACTCTCCCCTGCATAGAGGCAATAATTAGGACAAGAACTGTCGCTAGGATAGCCCCCACAAAGGCACCCAAGCCTACTACAGTTTTAAGGCCTAAAATGATGGCAAAGGTTGCTCCAAAAGTTGCTCCTGCCGAGATGCCTAAAATGTAGGGTTCGGCAATCGGATTATTAACGGTTGACTGCATGACACTCCCAGACATGGAAAGGCCTGCACCGACTACTAGCCCTAGGAGAACCCTCGGAACTCGCATATTCCAGATAATAGCTTCAAGTGGTTTGGCTATGCTTTGACTGGCAATCGGAAACCCCAATTTTCTGAGGATGACACCATAGGTATCACCTATATCTATAGTGACCGCTCCTAAGGATACTGCAACAAAAACTGACGCTACTACTAAAAATAGAAGCAAACAGAGCAGGCTTAGGTAGCGGGAAAAAACAAGATGTTTTGTTTTTTTAAAAGGCATTAGCACCTCCTTTCCACCTGTAATGTCAGAAAATTTTGACAATACCTTTTTAGTATAACATGCCTCAAAAAGATGGGCAAGGTCATCTGAGTATTACATAGAAAAAAGAGCAGTCACTTAACTACTCTTAGGATTTAACCTTCTCCAAACTGCTACTAGCAATTCTCATGGCAAGAAGAATTATCAACACCTTAATCACAAGTGATAGCCATACGCTCTCAGTTGATGACAGTTGCGATAAAGCATTGATCAACGCATGTGTCATCACACAAAGCCAAAGGCTTCTGGTCTTTGTATAAATAGCGGATAAGATGAAACAATTGCTTAATAAGCCTAGCAAAAATGGTAGCAAATGAACCGTGGCCATAGACCCATCAATATAAAAATAGAGTAAATGCCATAGTGACCAGGCTACAAAGGTACACAGCGTAGACACTAGATAGGTCAACTTTTCTTGCAAAGTAGGCTGGAAAAAATGGCGCCAACCAATTTCTTCGATTCCACCAAAGACGAGGGCTTTTACAAATAAAATTATGGGGAAATACCAAGTTGGAATAATCATTTCCCCACTAAAGACCTGTGGTAAAAAATCCAAACCTATAAAAATGAGGACTAAGAGATAGTTAAGAGGAGCTTGTTTGACTTGGAAAAAATCTCTGACAAGCTGTTTAAAACTGGAGTGATAATAGCGGATACTAATAATTGCTCCCCAAATGGCTGATGACAAGCCACCTAACATAAGGGTAAAGAGGCCAATTGGAGTCCCATAATCAACCCTAACTTCTCCTGCTCTTAAAATCAAGACAATGAGACTAGCTAATAAAATTTGCCCAAGGGTCCCCGCCAGATAAAGCGACAAGGCTTGTTTTCTTTTCATTTCTTCATTCCTTTTTCTCCACTATTAAAACCGTCGTCCCACCTTAACCTAGTCCATATCCACCCATTTGCCATTGTCCATGATAAAGGGTTTGGCTAGACCTGGTCCAGTATAGTCCTTGTACTTGGTTGTGAGATACTTGTAGCAATCTTTTTTGCTGGCAAATTTTATGGCTTGGTAGGGCTCTTCAAAGGTCAACTTTTCAACAAATAAGTAGCCATCCGTCGTAGGCACCAAGACTCCGACGTGACCAACAAAAAGGGAATCACCATCCAAATTATCGTGGACAACAACCGACAGCATGCGTGCCTTGTCATCAAAGGTGAACTGCTTGTAGTAATCCTCCATGTGCTTGGCATGAACCTTGACATCTTGGGTGGCCTCAGTCTTGACCCTTGAAAAAAGAATCTCAAAATTTTCCTGGTCCTTGGCATTAAAGAGCTTGCCCTTGTCAATGGCGTCCTTGTCTTGGAAAAGGAGCTCAGTATCACTTTTGACTTGAGGAATCTTGATTTTGCCTTTCAGTAGCGTGTAGGTGTTGATACGGCAGTTGGTACCGATAAAGTCACCATGATTGGCTGTCCACAGGCTACTGATTTTTTCCACATCATAGTCTGTTTTGGTAAATGGCGCAAAATCCCCAGAAAGTCCAACAGTACCCACGGTATCATTGTAATCCCTAACCAGATTGATAAAGTTATCCACACTCTCCTCGTCCAAATGTTTCGAGAGAATGGAACGCACCTCATTAAGACTGGCCTTGCTATTAAGGTTGGAGTAGCTTGGTTTTTCCTCCTTTTTGTGGAGATGTGCAAAAACTGCTAAACCGACAAGTAGCAGGCTAGAGATAGATAAAAGAATTAGCGTCTGTTTTTTCAAAGTTTTCATAGGCGCCTCCTTGGCTTCATTATACCAGATTTTGACAGCTACTTATTCTCAGAATACTTTTCCACAAGAAAAAGCCTTGTTGCCAAGGCTTTAGATTGAAGATATGCTTTTTCCTAACCTATCAAACCATCACTTGTCATTCACAATATTGGCAAAGGCTTCTTGAATATCCTTATTATTGGTAGGGTACATGTAATACATGTTTTCAGGATTTCCCTGATTTTGCATGGAAACTAGGACTACTGGTTGACCTTTATGGATGGTGAAATGGTAGAGAATCATGGTGGAACCTGAATACCCGTAGCTGTCTACAATGATATAGTCGGCTGTCCCTGTACCATCGTCAGAAAAGGCAACGTCTACCTTTTGTTGGTTGGTCATTGGGGCATTTTGTTCAGTCTTTTCACCTACAATAATGCGGTTATTTTTAGCAAAAGACATGGCACCAAAGAAATCATCACTTCCGTTAGGTGTTAGCCTTCTATAACTTTCTTGATTCATCTTGTGCCCAAACTCCACCATGTAACTTGCGAGCTTGGCAGCCTTGTCACTATCCCAAAGGGCTGTCGTATTGGTTGGGCTAGTCTGGCTGGACTGGCTCTTGCTTTTCACTCTGTAATAAAACGTGTAAACCACCCCTGGCCCAGCAGACTCTGGAATTTGAACCAAACGATCTGTGTCTTTGACAGAATTGTCCGGAGACGGTGCTGCTTGATTGGCTGGCACAGGCACAAAAGGATTGACCCCATGCCCTGGACCATTGTCCGCAAAATAAAACATAGGCTGACCATTGAAATCTTTAACGACAGTCTTGCCATCAGTACTTCCTGTCTCTTCAGACTTTGTGAGCCCTGACTTGGTAATGGTCACAACATGACCACCGTCAGAAACCCAGTCACCTTCGATACTTGAAAAATCACCATTTCGAATAGCATCCACATCCATGGCAGGCGTTTTGGCTTCTGATGAGTCATTCTGACTTTGAGAACTAGAGTTTGAAGACGACTCAGAAGCTTTTGAACTCGATTGTTTAGACTTGCCTGAGGAAGACGTTTGACCAGTCTGACTGCTTGACGAAGAGACCGCAAGGGATGACATTTGTTGAGCTTGTGAATGAAGGGAATGCCAAGCAAAAATGGCACCACCACCAAGAAGCGTCATACAAGAAACTGCAAGAACTGACGCTGCGACCTTATGAGTCACAACATACTGACTTAAGGTTTGCCAAAAGCTCTTCTTAGATGCTAACAATAAGCTCTCTACTTCTGCTCGATTGGCCAAGAGACTACCATTTTGTATCGCCTCGTCGACCTCTGTCATCTTTGGGCGACGTCCATAAATCTTTATAAAATAGGTTAACCATTCTTCTGCTTTCATCTCATCTCCTTTTTGAAGCGTAATAGTTTCATTGTAGCATAAATTGGGGATTCTAGTTGACTTGTAGAAAAGAAAAAACTGCAAGCCAGTAGCCGCAGTTAGTGTATAAACTTGATCCTTATTTCTGAGTATTGACAAGTTTTTTTAGATAAGTATAGCCCAGATAGAAAAAGAAAAGCGCTAAAAGAATAAAGAACCCCATGACGAGTTTGGTCCCACCTAATTGATAAGCAATGTAAACAAAAGTATTAACCTTAATCTGACCACCCGTTTTTTCCAATAGCGAAAGGCTCTGTGAGTAATAGTGACCAAGCCAAATAGCCCCTAGCCCTAATAACGGATAAATAATGACACCCAAGATAGGGTTCTTTTTTAACAAATTATCTAACATACATCCCCCAATTTTTTTAATGCTATAGTAATAGCTTACCAAAGAATGACTAGAAAAGCAAAGTGCCTTTTTCAGTCCACAAGAAAGCTAAAAGGGACCGAGCCGATAAGCTGGTTCCATTGTAAATCTAAAAGACGACACGTGTTCCATGAACTTGCTCAAGACCAGGTATGGCAAGAAATTGATCACGATTAGCCACGGAGATACCACCTCCTGCTAAAATATCCAACTGACAATCTGCTAGCTGAACCAATTCTGAATAACGTTTCAAGCGTAAGTCTAGAGCAGTCTCCGGAGTTCCAGCACGGGTGAGCAGACGCGTCACACCGTGGTGGTTCTTAAGCCACTGAATAGCACTAGGCTGAGCTGCTTTAGGGATTTGGTCAAAGGCCATATGCATGGTGACCTCTAGGTCTCGACTAGCATCTAGCAAGGTCTTTAGAGCTTCTGTATCGAGTTGGTTTTCTGAAGTCAAAGCACCTAGTGCAAAGCCGTCAACACCCAATTCACGCGCACACTTGATATCTTCTAGCATGATAGCTAATTCCTGCTGGCTATAGACAAAGTCGCCCCCTCGTGGACGAATCATCACAATCACCTTAGCCTGATAATCCTTGGCCAACTCAACAGCCGTCTTTATGACACCATAAGAAGGTGTCGTGCCTCCAACAGCCAGATTATCACACAACTCCACGCGTTGAGCACCGGCTTGAAAAGCTTTTTCTAAGTAAGTCACATTCTCTGCACAAAATTCATATATTGGCATACTGAACCTCCAATTAGTTGTAGTAGCAAGGGGATTGACTTTCAGTTTTTCTTTTGATAAACCCATAACACTATAGCAAATGATAGCAATTGCCATAGAAGGATTCTCACAATCTGCAAACTATCTGCTTCAGAATTTGAAATCACATGAACTAGATTCGAAGCAAGATTATTGAAAAAATGATCTCCTAACCCAAACCATAAGGAACCTGTCATTTTGTAGAGTAAGGACCATTTGATACTCATCATTCCCGCTAAGATAACATAGCCAATGCCCATGACGATGAGATTTACGAGTGACGATTCTCCTTGAAGATAATCTCTTAAGGGCATTACCAAGTGCCATATTCCAAATAGGAAGGCTATAAAGAATAGACTCTTGCGGTACGAAAGCCCTTCAAGAATTTTTGTGAAAAGGCCACGAAATATTCCTTCTTCCATCCAGACATTTATCAGGTTAAACAACACACTTGAGAGAATAAGTAAGATTCCTGCTTGAGATACTTTTTCGTTTGTTAAGGAAAAACCACTGGCGTAAAACGATAAGTGAACATTGCCATGAAGAAACAAGAGAACAATGCACTCAACTGTATATGCAAAGACGGAACACACTAAACCAAAGAGCAGGCCCTTCCCTATACCACTCACGGTTCCGTCAGGACTGAAACCAATATCTTTCCATCTTAAATTACAAATTGAAAGGACTCCCCACAGTAGAAGAATTCCAAAAAGTTTATGTAGAAAATTCTCAGATAAGAAGGTTTCATCCGTCCTCATATAGAAGTATTCAATTAGCCTTGCTACTGAGCAGATAACAAATATAATTGAACAACTTAAAATAGGTTTCTTTATTAGTTGATTTAGCATATCTTCCTTTCAAATAAGTCTTTTATAAAAGTTAATTTCAATATTTCACTCAGTCCAATTCCTTCTCTAGTTCTTTTAGAAAGGTGATTAAAAATTGATGGCGACTTTCTGCCATTTGTTTGGCAGTCTCCGTGTTCATTTCATCTTTTAAGAGGAGCAACTTGTCGTGGAAATGTTGGACGGTATCAGTAAGGGATCTCCCTTTGCAGCCACCATAGGAAAAAGTTCGCGCAATTCCTACAGCTCCTATCGCATCCAGGCGGTCTGCATCCTGGACAATCTTGCCTTCTAACGATTCTGGATGTTTACCGCGATTTTTGCTGAAAGAAACAGCATTGATAACCCGACAAATCTGGTCGATTTGCTTTTTAGGAGCACCAATCTCTTCTAGAAACATGCGAGCATTAGCATTATTCTCTGTTTGAAACAATTTATAATCATCAGCATCGTGAAGAAGAGCTGACAAGCCCACTATCTCCAGATCACATAGACCTTCTGCTTGTGCGATTTTCATAGCATTGGTATAGACGCGAAGGGTATGAGCCACATCATGGCCATCCGCTCGATCAGCAAATAAGGTTTTAACATACTGCTTAGCAGCAAGAATTCGTTCTTCGATCATCGTTCTTGTCCTTTGTATAATCTGTGCACAGTTCTATCTATTCATTTGAACTAGTAATGGAAAGGTGCAGTTTACTTAAAAACCACCTCTCAGTGGCTACTACTTCTTCTTTTGTGGAAAAAGCGGGAGACCAAGTTTGGCAATCTTTTCAGCTGGGGTCTTCATGCCATCCTTGACCCATTTGGAAATCACTGAGACAATAGCTGAGCTCCAAAAGGAATTGAGGTAACTACCGGCACCATTTGATGAGCTACCATTTCGTTTTTCCAAAAAATCATAAACAGCTTTGGTCAATACTTGCTCAAAATTATAATCAATGGCAAGACTGATGATTTTGGCTTCTTTTTTGACTTCCTTAAGGAGATAAACCCAGACTTGGTAAAGATCCGTCTTGAGATTATAGCCGTCCAAGGACTTAGTAATCTTTGCAATGCTAGACTCAAAAATAGATTTCAAAATCTCTTCCTTAGAACCATAATTGCGATAAAAGGCAGCACGAGATACACCCGCACGCTCAACCAGTTCCGATATGGTAATCTTTTTAAAGTCTTTTTTCTCCAACAATTGCAGGAGAGAAATTTCGATGGATTCTCGTGTAATTGCTTTGTTTTCTTGGTTAAATCGTTTGAGATTTTCCAAGGATTTCTCTGAGATTTTTCTTTCTGCCATAACATTCACTTTCTATCTGTCACACCTGATGAGATCTGCTTTGATAGCAATGCACTTCATGATAAAATTGTAAAAGAAGACAAATAACTTGTCAATGTACATTATGCAGATATGAGGTGTAACCTATGAAATGGAAAATTATTGCGGATTCAGGCTGTGACTACCGTTCTTTGGACAATCTGGCACCAGATACGGAGTTTGTCAGTGTTCCTTTGACTATCCAAGTGGGCGAAACCATTTACAGGGATGATGCCCAACTCAGTATTGATCAAATGATGGAGGAAATGTATGCGACTACGACTGCTTCTAAGTCTGCCTGTCCGAGTCCTGATGATTATATGAAATCCTTTGAAAGAGCGAACAATATCGTCGTCGTGACGATTACTGGAACTCTTTCTGGTAGCTACAATAGTGCTGAAATCGCTAAGAAAATTTATCTGGAAGAGAATCCTGATACTAAGATTCACGTGATTGATAGCCTGTCAGCTGGTGGCGAGGTCGACCTTATCGTTCGTAAACTCAATCACTTAGTCGCTGAAGGCCTTGATTTTGACCAAGTCGTTGATGGCATCACAGCTTATCAAGCCAAGACTAAGTTGCTCTTTGTTTTAGCCAAAGTTGATAATTTGGTGAAGAATGGTCGTCTAAGTAAACTAGTTGGCACCGTTGTTGGACTCCTCAATATCCGTATGGTCGGTGAAGCTAGTAAGACAGGTACTCTTGAATTGCTTCAAAAAGCCAGAGGTCAAAAGAAAGCCATAAAAGCTGCCTTTGATGAACTCCTCAAGGCTGGTTATGCTGGAGGCCACATTACGATTGCCCACCGCAACAATGAAAAATTTATCGAGCAATTCTCTGAATTGGTTCGTGAAAAATTTGCCCAAGCAAGCATCGAAGTCCTTCCTACTTCTGGACTCTGTAGCTTTTATGCTGAAGAAGGCGGACTCCTTATGGGGTATGAAATTTAAGACGACATTGAAAAGAGGCTGGACTACATGTTCGGTCTTTTAAAAATCAGATTATGCTATTTGATAATCAGCAGAATAGGATTATAAAACTAAAAATTCTTTCTTGACAATCCAACGTAATCGCTTTCATCACCCCCTTCATTTATGGTAAGATGGTAGTGACGCATTAATGTCATATTCTTAAAAATTAAAATACCCTTATTAAACATGGAGATAGTTTATGAAACAGAAACATTCACATTTTCTAATCTCTGGAATCCTTCTTCTAGGGATCGTTTTGCGGGCCCCGTTCACAACCTTGTCTACGGTCTTATCAGACATTGCTTCTGGTCTAGGCGTTGAGGTCAGTTCTCTCGGTCTCTTGACAAGTCTCCCTCTCTTGACCTTTGCGATATTCTCACCTTTTGCGGCTAGCTGGGCCAAACGCTTTGGTATAGAAAGACTCTTCCTCGGTGTTTTAATTGTGATGACACTTGGTTCTGCTTTGCGTACCCTTAATCTCCCTCTTCTTTATGTGGGAACGCTGTTAGTCGGAGCTGGAATTGCCTTTATCAACGTCCTTCTCCCAAGCCTAATTCAGGCTAACGAGCCAAATCAGTTAGGATTCTTAACCACACTCTACATTACAGCCATGGGATTATCCACAGCCGTAGCTTCATCAGTTGCCGTTCCAATCACTAAGGCAACCTCATGGCAAGGTTTGGTCTGGGTATTGACCGCGGTCTGTGCCTTAGCTCTTGTAGTTTGGCTTCCTAATGTCCGTCACAATCATTACTTAGAACAAGAAACTTCTACCAGCGAAAATTCAGGCAGTTGGTATAAGAGTGGCAAAGTCTGGGCCATCATGATTTTCGGTGGATTACAGTCACTCTTCTTCTATACCACTATCACTTGGCTCCCAACCATGGCTACACAAGCCGGTGTCGGCGAAGCCAATGCCGGAATCCTAGCTTCAGTTTTCACACTGACTAGTATTCCTTTTTCTATGATTGTTCCTAGCCTAATCACGAAACTTTCTAATCGTAACCGCCATTTGATGCTAGTGACTACCGTCCTAGCAGGATTCATCGGAGTTGCCATGCTCCTAGTCAATACAGACAGCTTTGTGTATTGGTTAGTCCTTAACCTCTTAATCGGAAGTTCTGCTAGTGTCCTATTCCCTTACATGATGGTTGCCTTTTCAATGAAGGCTAGCACCCCTGAAAAAACAGCCCAACTATCAGGTTTAGCCCAAACCGGAGGCTATATCTTTGCTGCCCTTGGTCCAGTTTTGTTCGGTTCAAGCAAACAACTCTTTAACTCTTGGACCCCTGCTGTTTTAATTCTTCTTGTCTTGACCCTAATCATGGGAATTGCCCTCTATAAAGTTGAAAAAACAGACCTTATTTTGTAAGTGAAGAACTAATAAAATGAAACACCCCACAAGTTATAACTTGTGGGGTGATTTTTTGTGTAGCGAATGAATGCAACTTTTAAATACAAAGGTCGAAGTATTCGTATTTGTCTTTCGACAAGTTCCCTTAACCACATAACCCTATTTTTCTAGCCAGAAGAACGCTTGCTTTAACATCTCTTTTGCTTGACCAATAATACACGGTCCATGAGAAATAATAATATTCTTAGGTTCCCATTTCTTTATTTTGTGATAACTCCTCAAAGCTTGTTTTTTACCAAATAAGAAACTTATTCTTAAATCTCTTGGTGTTTTACCATTTGGATAGTGATTATCGCCTATTTTAAACAGTAGCTTTTCAAAAAGCGATAATTTCTCAGTTTCTATGTTTTCAATAAGATCCGTTAAAATCAGAGTTGAACTTTCATTATGGAAAAAAACAACCTCTTTTACATAAAAACTTCCCTCAAATGTTGTAAAAAGAATTTCTTCGTTCCAATTGGCCTTGCTTAATTCCTGACCATAATCCAAACTCATTCCCGATTTTCTGGCACGCTTTTGAACACCACTAGCTAGCCAGACTTTTGCTTCAGGAAATAGTTGATGCCATTCATCTATATAACTATAATGTAAGACATTGGGGGCAATAAGGTGTTTTACCTCACCTAATTGCTTGATTTCAAAAAGTAAATTGTCATTAGGCTTAGTCGGTGAATGCACCCAAAGACCACCATTCTGTAGACGGATAACTGTCATTCTAGTTGAAAAAGGCACTTTGAAGAATTTGAAATCCATCAGTACTTCTTCCCCATCCACAATCCACAGGTTATCTGCTATCTTTTTTAAGGAATTGAGAGGACTATATTTTTTGACTTCCATGAAACTCTGCTTTCTAAATTAATAAAGTATAATCAATCGTTATTCTCCAAAAATGGAACAACCAACTTAATCCACTCTTGAGGTAGGTAGGCTGATAAATAGCCGTGGTTATAGCCCTTTGCTTCATACAAGATAGTATCGGGGTGCATCTGCTGAAATAATCTAGCTGATTCTTTAACACCGTTCAATTCTTTTTCGCCATAAATATAGAGAGCCTGTGCTTTACTTTTTGAAATCCTACTCTTCAACTTATAATGCCCCATATAAGTCTTATAGATAGTCACTAATGTTTTGTTAGGTGTCCTTGGCATATCCTCCATATAATAATCTTTTATCTCGTCTGGGTAAGCTAATTGGGGATAGAATTTATTCATTAAGCTTAACTGAAGTTTACAAGAGGATTTACTAATCATCAGTTTACCAAATAAAGATACCAACAAGATGCTAAATCTCGCCAACCTTGGTTGAGGAATACAGATACTTCCGTCTATGATGGCTTTCTCAGCTATATCGCTGTCTAAGGACAAAAGTTCCATAGCAATTTGACCTCCAAGTGAAACTCCACCTAAAGCAAACAGTTTTCCATCACAGTTTTGTCGAACATAATCTAGAATTTCCTGTGCCGAATCTTCCGTTGATATATAATCCTCTTGATACTCTTCTCCGTGTCCATTAAGTGTAGGTAAAATGACATGGTAATTATGAGACAGGAGACGAGCTTGTCTAAGATAATTCCACCAAGAGCTACCCCCACCATGTATCAATAAAATGGTAGGCAAATTTTTATCACCAAACTCATGAAATTTCATATTTGATACCCTCCAAAATGTCTCATATAGACAGTACTATATTTACTTGAAAGTCTATGTTCACCTTTATTATTCTACTATTTACTCTGCTTAGCTCTGTTACAAGTAAGAGAGACAATATCGCAACCTACCTAGTCAAGGCCAAATTCCTTTCTCGCATCAGCTAGAGAAGAGACTTTACCTTGAATAATTTCCTGATGCCCGACTAAAATTTTCTTTTTCAAATCCTCAAAAGCCACTTGATACGTTGCCTCTGGAAAATCACTAGACACATATTTGCTTTGGTTAACCATTATATTTTCCATTTTTCTAAGCGTTCTATTTTGTATATATTTATTGTAACATGAAGAAGAAATATGATTCAGATAAAAATATCAAATGACTTACCATAAAAAGCCCTGTCACCAAGGCTTTTCATTCTACACATTTTCTAGGCCTCACAAGCAGTGATACCGCTTCAACATGTCGTGCTAGTATACTCCTATATTATAGAACGAAAGAGAATTACACACTCAACTCAAACAACTTATAAAACTCACCTCTCCTATCCATCAAGTCACCAAAAGAACCATCTTCAACAATGACGCCACCTTTCATAAAGAGAATTCTATCGTATTTTTTCAAAATGTTCTCATTCAACTTGTGGGTTACTACAAGTGCAGTCAAATCTTGAATATCCAGGATTGAATTTTCAATTTCAGTAGTTACTTGATTATCCAAAGATGAGGTAGCCTCATCCAATAATAAGATTGGTGTTTTTCGAATTAAGGCACGCGCAATACTAAGTCTTTGTTTTTGTCCGCCAGATAGATTTGAGCCATTCTCTCCACATAAAGCTTGTAGACCAGATTCATTTTCTAAAACATAACTTTCTAAACCTGACTGCTGTACCGCTTGCTTTATTTCCTCATCAGTGAAGAATTGATTAAGAGTAATATTTGATCTTAAAGTATCATCAAAGATATAAATGTCTTGTTGAACAATAGTCATTAAGTTATAAAGGCTCCCTGCTGAAATAGCTTGCAAATCTATATTATCAATGGAGATGTGCCCACTTGTTACATCGTAAAAACGCAGTAATAAATTGAACAAAGTTGATTTCCCACTCCCTGACATTCCTACAATTGCAATTTTTTCTCCTTTTTTAATCTTCAAAGATAACTGATTAAAAATCTTTTCTTCAGCATTAGGGTAAGAAAAGTCTATATTTGAAAAAGAAATAACATCATCGAAATATTCTTTCGTTTCACCAGTCTGAAGTTCGGTTACATCTTTTACCTCAAATGCATCTAGTGTTGCCTGACCTTCACGGAATTTACTCATTCCCATACCAATTTCATTTAGTGGCATTACTACAAAATTGACTAGTTGAACAATAGCTGTCACACTTCCAATTGTGGTATAGCCATTAAATACGAGATACATCCCTCCACCAAAAGCTACCAAAAAAACAATCATCCCTGAAAGCTGTGAAATAACATTAGCTAAAATATCAAATTTCCCTTTTATAAAATTTATTTCATCAAATTTTTCACTTTCATGACTATAATCCTCACAGATAGCCTCTTTCACATTAAAACTTTTAATAACCAGAAATCCTGCTAAAATATCTTTAACCTTAGCTAAATACTTCTGATCTGCAATCATAGCACTATTTTGTAGAGAGGCTGATTTTTGTCCAATAAATCCTGATATCATCATTGGAATAATGCTAGCAATGATAACCAATAAGGTCAAAAACCAATTACCTATAAACATAGCTAGGAGTGAAAAAATCATTAAGGAAAGGTTTTTTGAAATATTAAAATACTGGTGCAGATAATCTTGCTCAATTTTCTTCATATTTTCGGTTAATACGGAAATAAATTTCCCTGATTTTTCCTTAGAGAAGTCTCTATAATCCCTATCTAAAATAGATTGGAACACCTTGTTTTTGTATTTTGACATGATTTGCCTAACAAGTTTATTTCTCAATCGTAGAGAAATAAAGTTGAGGCCCGCATAGATAAAAATAACAGCTGCTCCCACTAGTACCGCTTGAGTTAAGGCTTCTCTATTTTGGGACATGCCACTATCAATAATACCTTTAATAGAATAAGCAAAAGCAATATTAGTTAAAGGGACCAGTATATTAAATATCATGAAAGCATAAAAAGTCTTCTGATAGTTCTCTATCAATTGTTTCATTCTTAATCTACCTCATAATTCTTAATTTCATTTAGAAAATGTGACATAAAATATTCTTCTAAGTCAATATTCTCTCTCCTAATCTCTTTCATAGAGACCTGTTCTACCATTTCTCCATTTTTGATAAAACCAATCTTATCTGCTATCTGTGAAATTTCCGATAATATATGACTCGATATTAGTATTGTAATTCCATGCTCCTTAGAAAGCGACAACAAAAGATTTCGAATTTCTTGAATTCCTATTGGATCTAAACCATTGATTGGCTCATCTAAAATTAACAATTTAGGTTTTGTTAGAAAGGCACGAGCTAAACCAAGCCTTTGCCTCATTCCTAACGAAAAATCTTTTACTTTTTTAGTCGTATTTTTCAATCCGACCATTCTTAAAGATCTTATTATATCTGATTCAGTAATATTTTTCCCCATATACTGTGCGTGAATTTCCAGAATTTCTTTTGCAGTGCAATTATCATAAAAAATTGGTGATTCAATAATAGTTCCAATCTGACTTAGGATTTCTTCTCTGTGTTTTTGTAGATTTTTCCCAAAAATTTCAATACTACCTGATGTAATTGTTGATAAGGTTAACATGCATTTCATTAGCGTTGTTTTTCCAGCACCATTCGGTCCTAAAAAACCATAGATTTCTCCTTCAGCAATTTGAAGGTTGATACCACTCAAAATTTCTTCATTATCAATTGTTTTAAAAACTTCTTTTATTTCAACAATATTTCTCATTTCTATCTCTCTTTCTATATCTAGCTTTAAATGCAAGAATTTTTCTCCAGGAGCATAAATACTAACTTATACAGTCTCTTTTTTATAGAAATCATCAAGGAATTATAACTTCCTTCAATTAAACTCAGCTATACTACTTGATACTAATATCTTGTCTTGAAATATTATAAATTGAAAATGAAGTAATCATTAAACTTATGAAACTTACAAATATCAAAAAGAATAAGTTATCAGCAATATTATTAGATAAACTTCCTGGACTTACATTTGAAAGTAATGCTGCTAAACCAAGTCCTGTAAGCATTGTTATAGCTGTTGAATGCTTAATCATACCTAAAACAAATGGTAGTAATCCTATTAGTACTGTTCCAAATGTAACCCCAGCTAAGTTAATTAATTGATTAGCACCAGGGATATAACTAGATTCAGTGACAACAGCCATGAATCTAATGAATAATTGAATCACTAAATGTGCAGAAAAATGGGCAATAAATGATATCAGAATGACTGAAATAATTTTTCCCCATAGTAACTTTATTTTAGAAATAGGGTAAGAAAACAACTGAAAAATTGTTCTTCGTTTAAATTCATCAATAATAAACGTAGATAATAAATAAGATTCAAAAATCAAAAATGCTGCTTTTGTAAATAAAGATGAAAACAATGATGCTACAATTGCCCAACCTTCCCATTTACCAGTAATTCTAATAAGATTAGATTCCTGTCCAGTGAATTCTCCTAGTTTATTATCAGTACCTAACCCCATAATAATGATTGCTGTAATACCTAACACTATAAATAAGGTACATAACCAGGCTAAAAATAATTTAGATTTAGAAACTTTATTTAATTCAATTTTAATAAGCGACAACATAGATTCTTTCCTCCAAAATGTAAATAAAGAATAAACTATTCAGACTAATCTCAACAAATATTTAAAAATTAGCTTATTTTTCAGACAATGGCACTATACATACTATCGGTATGTATGTACTAAAAAAACAAACATACCTGCGGTATGTATAATAGATTTTTAATAACACACTTAAAGTATGTTATTTTTTAATTATCAAAATGTAAAATAGATTGTTCAATTGATAATACATAGATAGAAATTAGTATTAACAAGAATGTCATGGGACTACTTATTTACTATTTTTTTAAGTGATCAAATAAGTTGAAAATCACCTCCATCATTTCATCAGAAATTAACTGTACCCCTAGACCTTCAAAAGTAAGTTTAATGAAATTCATTTTGCTCTTTAATTCTACTAATGAAAAAACGGAAATTTGAAAACCAATCCAAATATTTAGAGTTAAAACAATTAAATCTGCTAGCTCTTCTGGATATTCTGTTTTAATAGACCCATCTTCAACTCCTTCGTAAACTTTTTCTCTAATTTCGGGTAAAAAATCAGAAAATAGACCTAGATACTGCTCCCCTAACAAACGTGGACTTCTTAGCATGATTGAGGCAGAGTATACGAGCCTTTGGTGTTCAAAATTAGAGAAAGAGTCCATCAAAGAATTTTGTATCTTTTCTAATCCAGTATTTCCTCTCCAATTATAATTTAAAATTTCTTGATTATTTTCGCTAATGATTGTTTGAAGTATATCATATTTAGACTCAAAATGATGATAGATAACACCTTTTGTTAATCCGCCTAAGCCATCTATGATATCTTGGATTGACGTATTATCAAATCCTTTTTCTAAAAATAAGTTTTTAGAGACCTCTAGTATTTTTTTTCTAGTTTCATGTGAGTTTCTATTCCTTGCCATTTTAGTCCCTTTCTATCATACCGATGGTATGTAATTCTATTGTAGTGGAAGCAACCAATAATGTCAAGTTCTTTATTGGAAAATGCAAAAAAAGCCTTAAAATCAAGGTTTTTGATTATCCCTTTTGTTACAAGGTTTCTAGGCTTTTACCAGCAAAGCTACACACTCGACGTGTGCTGAGAGCTTTCTTCTATACTAATAGACGAAAGGGTGTGAAAATGATTTTTAAATGATACTGTGGAACGGAACAGTAGCCCTAGTATTGACTACTGTCGTTTCTATTCATATTGGCTATTCTAGGACTGAGATGAAAAAATCTATAAATGCTCAGAATAAAATTGAACCCGCAAATCTCCCCAAAACAATGGTGAGTCATGTACTTGTATTATTCCGAAAAAATACACCTCTGGTGCAGTGAGACAAATTGGTGTATCTTATAGTGGCTTCGTAGATGAAAGCTATACTCTACTATCACTCTTTGATGATGTAGAACAAATTGAAAAAGATAATAGACTTCAGACAGCTATTGATGTTGTCAGAGAACAGTTTGGTTTTTTAGCCATACAAAAAGGAACCGTCCTAACTGAAGGTTCCAGAAATATTGAACGCAGTAAACTTATCGGTGGTCATTCCGCGGGTGGATTGGAGGGATTAAAATGAAACAAGAAAAAAATACAGTACAATTTTCAGAAATCCGTAGCAAAGGATGTAATGATATTGAAATGCTTGAAAGATTTTTACATGGAATCGTTGAAACAGCAACTTCAAAACTTCGTCAGAGAAAACTCAAAACAACTGAAATATCGATACGACTAGTACATGCTAAATCTGAAAACCGATTACCATTGGAATTTACATTTAGCATTAAGCCAACAAGCTCATCTGTGATAATCTATACTGAGGTAATCAATCGCTTTAAAGAATGTTACACAGGTGGGGGAATTCAAGGTTTTACGATTCAATTTGATAAAAATACCCTTGCCTCTGCATAGAAAGGATTTGATATGATTGACCGTTCATATTTACCATTTCAATCAGCAAGAGAGTACCAGGATACAAAGATGCAAAAATGGATGGGCTTTTTCCTATCTGAACATGCATCAGCACTCTCTGATGATACAAACAAAGTAACGTACATGTCTGACTTATCACTAGAGAAGAAATTATTACTCCTCAGTCAAGTATACGCCGGGCAGCTACGCACACGCATTCAAGTGATTGAAAAAAACAAGCGTGTTTCCTACACTGGAACAATACCAAGTCTGACCAAAGATTTCATTTTGATAAAAACTACAACAGGTCACATCAATTTGAAATTAAAAGACATTATTAGTATTGAACTTGTCGAGGAGGTGCTCTATGAATCAGCTTGAGTTTCAGCGTAATCACCTACAAATGGACTATTATAGCGAGAGCTACCAAGATTTTGAACGTGACTTCTACCGCTACTCTAACATGAATATTCCATTGACCTTCCTAACTGATGATATCCTAAAAACAATGGCGACTTCACGTAAGAATTACTTTGTCCTCAATAAGGAAAAGTCCAGAGATAACCGCGATCACTTCTTCATATTTGAAGTAAGTACCGTAGATGAGAATCCGCTAATCTATCATTATACATATAAGAAAACTACAATATATTTAGCAGAAAAATAGGAGCAGTTCAATTGACTGTTCCTATTTTTAATATTCATAAAATCTAAAGTCTTTATACTCTTTAACAATGGAGTCGCCAACCAGAACAGACTATACTGACCAGCGACTACCTTAAATTTAATGTTTCAGATTTATTTTCTTATCTCTAATTTCATAAACTACATCTGCTACATTTTCGAGTAATCGTTTATCGTGGGTGATAAACACGATAGTTCCGGTGTACTCCTTCATTAGTATTTCCAAAGCCTCTAAACTTGGTATGTCAAGGAAGTTACTGGGTTCATCCATTATTAGGATGTTATATCTACCCATGAGCATTTTAGCAAGCAACAATTTTATAATTTCTCCACCGCTTAAAACAGATAAACTTTTTCCAATATCGTTCTGTTTGAACCCCATAGATGCTAGCACTGAACGAATTTCTGATATATTGTAGTCACAATCCTTCTGCATAAACTCCATAACATTCTGATTACTGTTGTACTTGTAACCATTCTGTGCAAAGTAACCTATTTTTGCCTTAGGCGAAATAGAAATTCCTTCTTCATGGTTTAAGATCATTTGGATTAAAGTTGTTTTTCCGATTCCATTACCACCAGTTAACGCCACTTTTGCTCCTAACGGAATTTGAAAAGATGCATTTTCAAACAGAGCCTTATCCCCAAATACTTTATTAATTTCTGCACCGACTATAGGGTATGGATTATGGAGCTCCAATGCTTTACTTTGCCTGAAACGAATTCTGCGAATGCCTTCCGGAGCTTCTACTTTTCCTAAGGCCGCAATCCTGTGCTCTAGGGTTTTAGCAGCATTATACATCTTTTTTTCCTTACTTCCTATTGATTTTTGATGAGCTAAACGCCCTCCGTCTTCAGTACTTTTTTTCTTTGAAGAACCTTTTGCCTTCTGTTCTATTTTACGAGCCTGTTTTCGCTTTTCCTCCGCAGCCCTTTCCAATCGGGCACGTTCCGCAATAAATTGTTCGTATTCTGCAGCTTGGCTCTTACGTTCTTCCTCTTTCTGACGAAGATAATCAGAATAGTTTCCCCAATACTCAGTGATTTTGCCATCTTTCAGTTCCCATATTTTATCTACTATTTCATCAAGAAAATAGCGGTCATGGCTAATAACTAACAGTGCACCTGTAAAATATTTTAGCTGTCCTATTAGAAAATCAATTCCTTCACGGTCTAAATGGCTCGTAGGTTCATCCGCTAAAATACCATGAACCTGTGCCGATAAGGCCTGTGCTATTTTAAGCCTTGTTTCTTCACCACCGCTCATAGTCTGTATATTTAATTGCTCAACACCTAGCTTGCCTACAAGTGCAAAATCTTTTTCCTCCTGCAGAGTTACTTCGTCCAACTGGGGAATATAGGCAAGTTCACCCAGACGATTCATTTTACATCCTGGGGGAGTTAATTCTCCTAAAAGTACCCTGAGTAAAGTGCTTTTTCCAGCACCATTTGCTCCTACTAAACCAATACGGTCATAATCATATACTTCTAATTCATTTATATCTAAAACATCGCGTCCTTTGAATTCCACACGAATGTCTTTTGCTTTTAATATTAATTCCATAACATTTCCTCCTGTCTATAATCGCATGCTTTCATTTGCTTGTATGCAGGGAAAACCCTGCGATTTTAGCAGGAAGAGTTACATGAAAATAAGATACATAAATATTCCTCCAATATTGTTTATTTTAAATCTAATTTTCTAACCTCAGTTATCATTTGGCAAACTATAGCAATGCCAATAATTAAAATACCTGATAGTAAAAACCAATGATTTACACCGATTTTATCAGCAAAGAATCCAGAAAGAATTAACCCAATTGGCATAGCAAGTGACATGATACTTCCGATCAAAGAAAATACACGTCCTAAATATTCAGGCTTAATTTTCTCCTGAAAAAGAGCTGTTTGCACACCGCTATAAAATGGCACCGAAAGCCCCATTATTGCACAGCAAACTACGAATATTACAAATCCATTTGGAGGAAGTATTCCCGAAACGGCTAAACTGGTCCCCATTATAAAAAATGAACTTGTTATTAGTAATACATGCTTTTCGAAGCCCCCTAATCTTCCTAATAATAAGCCTCCTGCTAGCATCCCAAATGCAAAGGAAATTTCCGTAATAGAAATATGCACAGGCGTTCCATTAAAGTGTTCCATGCTTATTAAAGGAAATAGTGCATTGATTGGCATATAAACAAAAGTATATAGTGTTCCTAAGAGTAATAAGGCAAACAATCCTTTGTTTTGTCTCAGAACCACAACTCCTTCTTTCATCTCCCTTATGAAATTTGGTTCTAAACTTTGCACTTGATTACCCAGCTTAGGTATACGTACAATTGCTACCGTAATAGATGCAATCACAGCACCCAATACGTCGATGGCAATAATAGCATTTAAATCCCAAACGGAGTATAAGAGTGCTGCAACTGCCGGACTAACAATATAGCTTATAGACTGCAAAGACTGACTATAGCCTGCGCATTTCGTTAGCTGTTCTTCTGGTACTAAAAGTGGTGTAACCGCATTGAGTGCTGGGGTATGAAAAGCTGTTCCAATGCTACGGATAAACAATACTATCATAATCATCCAGACAGGTAGCTCCATACAGAATGCAACAATAGCAAGCACTGCACCAGCTGCTGCGATAATTAAATCGGCACCAATCATTATCTTCTTCCTATCATGACGATCCACTAGCACACCAATGGCAGGTCCCAAAATCGCATAGGGTAAAAAACCTACTAATGAAGCCATAGACAAGACCATCGCAGATCCTGTTTTTTCTGTAAGGTAAAAAATAATCGCCATTTGCAGGATGGCACTAGTGATTAATGATACTGCTTGCCCTGCCCATATTGCATAAAATTTTCGTTTCCAATTGTTGTATTTTTCCATTTATATTATCTCCTGCATATTATTTTGCTTGAATTTCTATTTTGAATAGCATTCTAGGCAATAAAAAATGCAGGCCAAACCCCACAATGTGGCTTTTGGTCTGCATACATACAATTTGGAAACATTCATATTAAAGACATAGTTAAATAAAGGTATAGTTAAATAACCAATATCCTCACCGTAACTAATGAATGCTCAATATCGTATAAATAAGCACAACAAAAAAGCCTATCATCGGGTATAGATTCTGCTTTTTTTATTGCCAGCTTATCTTAAACGCATTGAGGCTGTCATAGTTTCGGTTCCTCCTACATCTTTGTTTATATCAATTTATAGTATAACACAACAAGATGATATGTTCAATATAAAAGTTATGGAATGAGACTCATACTTCCAATTCGATGCCAGATTTAAAGGATATGACGAAGTTTTCTTCATAGACTGTAACGCTCTGGATTATCTTCCTTAGTAGCAAGCGATTAGCTTTCACAAAATCTTCTGTTTGTAGTTTTAAAAATTCATCAGGATTTTCTAACTCAACCTCAAAATATTTCATTTTACATTCCCTCATTTCATTTATTGATAAATTGAGTTTGCAAAAAAGAGTGGACAATTTTTGTCTACTCTTAACCTTTAAAATAGTTTTTTTTAATCGATTTGAAGTTGCCTAAATTATTACTTATTCGGTAAAATGAAGTATTGCTTTCAACAGATTTCCTTCAACTACACTTCACTTGATTCAAACAAGGTGGGTACATTTCTATTCCCACAAACTCCTTGTCAATGGAAACAAACACGTACCCACAGGGTAAATGGAAATAGAAACTGATAATTTCTAGCTATCACTTCTACTCATTCCAAAATTTTCTCACTCTGATACTTACCCACCATAAAGCAAAAAGCCTTGCAATCAAGGCTTTCATTATCCCTTTCGTTCAAAGGTTTCTAAGCTTTTACGAGCAGAGCGACACACTCAGCGGTTCGCTATCTCCGTTCTGTCTGCGTGCTAGCACTTGTCAATCACGGACAGCTATCGCATGGGCGGAAGTAAATGCTAATCTTCGTCGTTTTACTCCTTGACTAGCAAACTTACCGCCTCAACATGTGGAGTTAGTCAACATCTATATTATATAACAAAAATGAGTGAGTTGTTGTTTAAAATTAAACTGTAGAATGAAAATATTTAAAAAAAGTAGATCACTTTTAGAAGTGTCCTACTTGTATTATTTTCATTTAAAAAGGTATAAATTCTCAACAAAAGGGGGTTACTCCCGCGCCTTCGGGAAGGAAAAAAAGAAATGGCGCAAAATCAAGGTTTTATTTTTGAAATTTACCAGAAAATACCCTTAATGAAAGTAACGTAGTTCTTGTTGATGGTCATAGTGTGTTCTATTGATGCACGTTCAACGGTTACTAGATTTAGGTTAAAATCGTT
Source organism: Streptococcus sp. HMSC065H07 (assembly GCF_001837325.1). Classification (NCBI taxonomy): domain Bacteria; kingdom Bacillati; phylum Bacillota; class Bacilli; order Lactobacillales; family Streptococcaceae; genus Streptococcus; species Streptococcus sp. HMSC065H07. The sequence continues at coordinate 304,503 of NZ_KV832038.1, read as the reverse complement.
AAAGCCCATATCATAGTTTAAAAAAGCGATTATACAAAAACTTGTATATCGCTCTGTTTGTTCACTTACTTTGACAAAGTGGAGGTATCTATCCTCAAGGTCCTCAATGCATTCCATACTGCCAGTAGCGTTACACCAACATCTGCAAAGATGGCCTCCCACATATTAGAAATTCCCAATCCACTTAGAACCAAGAAAATTAGTTTAACTACAATAGCCAAGGTCATGTTTTGTTGGGCTATTCTGACTGTCTTTTTTGCCAGTCGAATGACTTGAGGAAGTTTTCCAAGGTCATCATCCATCAGTACAACATCTGCTGATTCAATGGCTGCGTCCGAACCTAGCCCTCCCATAGCAATACCAACATCTGCCCTAGCAAGAACCGGTGCATCATTCACCCCATCTCCAACAAAGGCAACAGCCTGCTGAGACTGAGTCAGAATTTCCTCAAATGTACTCACCTTATCCTGAGGCAAGCAATCTCCAAATGCATCATTAAAGGCAAATTGCTGTGCAAATTCATCAACCACTGCCTGACGATCGCCTGAAAGGAGAACCGTCTTTTTAATTCCGACTGCCTGTAAATCCTTCAAGGCCTCGATGCTCGTCTCCTTCACTTGGTCTGTGATAAGGAAATAGCCTAGAAAATGACTGTCCTCTGCCAAATAGAGAACTGTTCCTGTGCTGTCAATAGCTGGATAAGCAATCCCTTGAACTTCCATTAATCTAGCATTCCCAAGATAGAGCTGTCTGCCATCTACCCTACCGGACATGCCCTGCCCTGGTAGCTCGGTAATCTGACTCACCCTATTCTCGTCCACTTCCTGTCCATAGGCTGTTCGAATAGAGTTTGCGATTGGATGATTGGAATAGCTTTCCAGATGGGCAGCGAGGTACAGAATATCATCCTCGACACCTTCTGCGTTGACAACGGTATCCACCGCAAAGATACCTTTTGTAATTGTCCCCGTCTTATCAAATACGACCGTATCCAACTTGGCAAGAGCCTCTAAATAATTCCCACCTTTCACTAAGACACCTAATTTAGATGCTCCCCCTAGCCCGCCAAAGAAACTCATTGGTACCGAAACCGCAAGAGCACAAGGGCAAGAAATGACTAAAAAGGTAAGTGCCCGATAAAGCCAAGTCGACCACTCCCCTAAACCAAGCAAGGGAGGCAGGCTTGCAAGCAGAAAAGCGATTCCGACAACCACTGGTGTATACACACGCGAAAAACGTGTGATCATCCGTTCCGTCTCCGCTTTTTTATTGCTTGCATTTTCAACTAATTCCAAAATTTTGTTGACCGTTGATTGCGAAAAAGTCTTACTCACTTCAATTACCAATGGACTAGTCAAATTGATCACACCACTTGTAATGTCCTCACCAACGCCAATTTCCCTAGGCAGTGATTCTCCTGTCAAGGCTGACGTATCCAGAATAGAACGACCTTCTCTGACCAGACCATCTAGGGGCACCTTCTCCCCAGGCTTAACTAAAATATGGTCCGCAACCCTTACTGTTTCAGGGTCTACTTGAACGGTTTCTCCCCCCTCTAGTCTCCAAGCCTTATCCGACCGAATATCCATCAATCGTGCAATGGACTGACGAGATTGAGAGGTGGCCTTATCTTGGAAATACTCCCCAATCTGATAAAAAAGCATGACGGCTACTGCCTCTGGAAATTCTCCCAAGAGAAAGGCTCCTAAGGTCGCGATACTCATCAAAAAGTTTTCATCAAAAAGATTACCACGTTGAATATTTTGAACCATCTTGATAAGAACCTTATGGCCGATAATGATATATAGGGTCAGATAATAGACCAGACGAATCCAGAAATACTCCTCTGGCAGGAAAAAGCCGAAGGCAAATAGAATCATAACAGCAAGTAGCAGCTCTTTCGCCCAATCTCGTTTTTCTGGAAGTGCCTCTTCCTTTTTCTCACTGATAACTTCGATTCCAGGTTCAATAGCATCCACCAAGTCAATAATTTCCTTATCTATCCCATCTTCGCTTTTTGTTTCCAAAATCAGCTTTTGAGCTATCAGATTGACAGTGGCAGATTCTACCTGCTCCAATTGATTGACAGCACGTTCAATCTTAGCAGCACAATTGCCACAGTCAATTCCTCGAAGTTCATACTCTTTCTTCATGTTTTTCCTCTTTCAAATGTTTCAGTGTCAAAGACAAGACTGCTGCGACATGATCGTCCGCAAGTTCATAATAGGTCATCCTTCCTTTTTTCTCCCCCTTGACCAATTGGCAGTCCCGCAGATAGCGTAGTTGGTGAGAAATAGCAGACTTGGTCATCTGTAACGCAATCGCTAAGTCTCCGACACAAATTGGATTTTGCCGTACTGCTTGTAAAATCCGCAAACGAGTTGGGTCAGAAATCGCCTTAAAAAAATTGGACATATTTAGCAATGTAACGGTATCAAACTCCGTCTCATGGACCCCTTGAATTAAATCTGGATTACAAGCTGTTAAACACTGTGACATATTTTCTATTCCTCCTATACTAAAGTTGTATCAAGTAACATCATGATTAGAAATCCGGCCATAACCCCACCTGTCGCAATATCGGTATTCTTGTGCTCTTGAGCACCTGGCACAAGTTCTTCCACTGCAACATAAATCATGGCTCCCGCCGCAAATAAGAGAGCATAAGGTAGTAGCTGGGTCATAGACATAACAGCATAGGCCCCTAAAACAGCTGCAATCGACTCAACAATCGCTGACATGGCGCCATAGTAGAAAGCTGATTTCCTACTTCGCCCTTCTACCCGTAGTGGCAAGGACAAGGCAGAGCCTTCTCGAATATTTTGGATGCCAATTCCCAAGGCCAATCCAAGGGCACTCATTCACGTAAAGGAAAGTCTAGTTGCGAGATTTGCCACACTAGCAAATGCCACACCAACTGCTAAGCCCTCTGGTATATTATGAAACACTACCGCCAGATAAAGCAGCATGGTCTTTGATAAGGGTCTTTTGGGATTCAAAATCCCTTCCTTATCACTCATCTGATGATTCAAATGTAGGTCGGGAACCAAATAATTAATAAAGCGGATAAATAAGCCCCCGACAATAGAACCAACAGCCGTCGTCAACCAGTAAAATCTGTTCGTAGCTATTGACTGGCTATAGTCCAAAGAAGGGACAAGCAAAGGCCAGACTGCCGCTGCCGTCATAATGCCCGCTGCCAAGCCCATCATCATATCCATGAATTTTTGATGAATGGTTTTGACAAAAAAGACCAAACTAGCACCGATAAGGGTACAAAACCAGTTGAATAAGCCAGCTAATAAAGCTTGCATTACTGGTGATAGAGAAGAAAAATTACATCTCATACCTCAATAATCGATGATTCAGTTGAACAACCACTCAACTATTATCATTATAGTTGAACACTCGCTCAATTGTCAAGGAAGAAAGTAAAAAAGCTATGAGAAATCCCCATAACTTTGTAAATTATTGAAGCAATCTCGTGTTCTTAGAGAATATCACAATGCCATAAAAAGCCCAAAGGACTATTTGGAATTATCATATCATATAACGCTTCGACACAATTTAACGATTACTATATTGAGAAACAAACTTTACTCCTCAAGAAAGTTAGATGTTCCCAATGCTATCCGTAAGAGTACTTAAAACCTTGAAACATACTGATTTCAAGGTTTTTATAACGTGTTATTGTATCACCTAATTTCTACTGATTTCCATAGATCAAACCTTTCGTGATTTTTTCATATAGGTGGGTACGTTTCTATTCCCTCAAACTCCTTGTCAATGGAAATAAAAACGTACCCACAGTGTAAATGGAAATAGAATTTGAGAATTCCTAACTATCACTTCCACTCACTCCAAAAATTACTTACTCTAATACTTCCCCACCATAAAGCAAAAAGCCTTGCAATCAAGGCTTTTCATTATCCCTTTCGTTCAAAGGTTCTAGGCTTTTACGAGCAAAGCTACACACTCCACGTGGTGCGTTTGCGGAAATAAATCAACCGGTTGTACTTTCTTCAATTCATATCCCAATTCTTGGTAGAGTTTGATATCACGCGCCATTGTTGCTGGGTTACATGAGACATAGGTAATCTTCTCAGGTTGCATGGCAACACTGGCTTTAATAAAGCTTTCTGTCAAGCCCTTGCGTGGTGGGTCCACAATGATAACGTCTGGTTTGATGCCATCCTTGCTCCACTTGGCCATGGCATTTTCGGCTGAGTCCGCCACATAGTGGGCGTTAGTAATGCCGTTGCGTTCTGCATTTTTCTTAGCATCTTCGACGGCTGTTTCGATGACTTCAACGCCATAGACTTCCTTGACCTGTTTGGCGAACGACAAACCGATTGTCCCGATTCCTGAATAGGCATCAATAACAATGCTGTCGCTGTTTAGGTCTGAGAAGTCAATGGCTGTTTGATAGAGTTTCTCAGCCATTTCGGTGTTAACCTGATAGAAAGACTGGGCAGAAATCTCATAGTCATTACCCAACATACTGTCTGTGATGGTGTCTTGACCATAAAGGGTGCGGAACTCCTTGCCAAAGATGGCGTTAGTGTTCTTATCGTTGATGTTTTGGATGATAGAAACAACATTTGGGAAGGCTTCCGTAATCTTAGCAATGACTTGGTCAATACGGAAAATTTTTGGTCTAGTCGTTACAAAGACCAGCATCATCTGACCTGAATAGTGGCCACGACGAACCACCAAATGACGAATCAAGCCTGTCTGCTCCTTCTCATCATAAGGTTTAAGGTCATAGCGGCGGAGAAGGTCACGGACAAAGACAATGAGTTTATCAATTTCCTTGTCTTGGATGAGGAAATCTTCAATTGGAATCAAGTCGTGCGAATTCTTGCGGTAGAAACCTGTTTCAAGCTGACCTTTAACACGGCGAACAGGTACCTGAGCCTTGTTACGGTAGGCGTAAGGCGTCTCCATCCCCAATGTTTCAGCGACCTCTACGTCTGAGATACCTGCTGTCTTATAAAGGTTGTCCACAACTTGTTTACGCTTGAACTTGAGCTGCTCCTCGTAGGTCATATGCCCAAAATCAGCAATTCCTGAACGGAGATAGGTCGCATCAATGTCCTGATTGCGGTTTGGTGAAAGGGTCACATACTCCTCAACCTTACCAAAACCGATATTTTTCTTGAGCTTAAGCACGCGCATCTTGATGACTTCACCTGGGAGGGCATTATCCACGAAAAAGACAAAGCCGTCCACCTTGGCAACGCCTGCTCCTTCATGTGTCAAATCGACAATTTCAACTTCTACAATATCGTTTTTATTTAACATAATTCAACTTTCTTTACTCTTATAGGGCTTAAACATATCTTCTAAAGCCTTTTACTACCCTCCATTATAGCACATATAAATTAAATTTATGGCTGGCCATAAATAATATAGATTTTTCAGAAAAGTCATACAGTGCTATCATAGGTCCATGACAAAAAATTAAACGACTCAGCAACCTAGCTAGATGTCGTTTCTATATAAAGGAGAATAATCATGCCAGATATTACCATTCATACAATCGAAACTGCACCAGAAGAAGTCAAAGATGTCCTTCAAACAGTCAAAGATGCCAATGGAGGATACATTCCAAACTTGATTGGTCTCCTTGCTAATGCGCCAACTGCGCTTGAAACTTACCGTACTGTCGGTGAAATCAACCGTCGCAATTCATTGACACCAACTGAACGTGAGGTTGTACAAATTACAGCTGCTGTTACTAACGGATGTGCTTTCTGTGTGGCAGGTCACACAGCCTTTTCAATCAAGCAAATCCAAATGACACCTCAACTTTTGGAAGCCCTTCGTAACCGTACACCAATCGAAGACGATCCAAAACTTGATACCCTTGCTAAATTCACTATTGCCGTAATCAATACCAAAGGTGCCGTTGGAGACGAAGCCTACAATGACTTCTTGGAAGCTGGTTACACTGCACAAAATGCCCTTGACGTTATCTTGGGTGTCAGCCTTGCTAGCTTGTGTAACTACGCTAACAATCTCGCACAAACACCGATTAACCCTGAACTTCAAGAATTCGCTTAATTCAAAACCAAAGGATAAACTAGAGGAGGACCTAAGCCTATGTCACATTTTTCAAAAGAATTCCTTACTTGGTTGGATACCAACGCTGACCATATTGACCAAGAGTCTGGACCCATTGCGGACCAGCTTCTTGAAAAAATTGCTGAAAACGACGTCTTTAAAATCGGCGTACCTGCTGAGTTTGATGGCCTAGGTGGTGGTCCTACTCAAGTCGTTGATGTACTTGATGAATTGGCACAACACTCTTTGACAGCTTCCTTTATTTCTTGGGGGCACCGTACTTTCATCGAGTATATCCTTGCGAGTGATAATGCTTACCCTCGTGAAACATGGTTGAAAGAATTGTATACCGGTGAGCGTGCTGGTGGAACTGGCTTGTCAAATGCGGTCAAATTCTTGTCAGATATTGAAGAATTGAATGTTACCATCAGTCAAGAAGGCGATGACTACTATCTTGATGGTCGTTTGCCTTGGGTAACTAACCTACGTTCTGATAAATTCGCTGCTCTCTTTGCTGCTGACTTTAAAGATGGTAGCCAACCTTGGATTATCACCATTCCATCTGAAGCTGAGGGTCTCAGCCGTTCTGAAGATTTGGAATTTGTTTCCCTTCAAGGTGCTAACACTGCCTCTCTTACTTTCGATCACGTTAAGTTAAATCCTAATTGGATCCTTTCAAAAGAAGGTACGGACTATATTGCCAAAACACGTCCGAACTTCCTTGGTTTCCAATTTGGTCTTGCCTTTGGTTTGGCCAAACGTTCTCTTGATGAGGTTGAAGCTAGTCTAAACAGTAACCGTAGCGTTCTTCGTGAAGAATTTGAAGCTACACGTGGAAATCTTCTTGCTATCCAAGACCAACTCTTTGCGGGGCTTAATGATGCCGATTATTTCATTGACAAACCACGTGAACTTTTCCAATTGCGTATCGATATTGTCGATGTCGTAGCCAACAGCCTACTCCTCGAACTTCAGGCTAGTGGTGGTCGTGGCTATTTGAAAGAATCAGAGTCAAGCTTTATCCGTCGTTGGAATGAAGGCGTCTTCCTTCCAATTGTATCTCCGAGTGCGGTGCAGCTTCGTCACATTCTTGCAGCTAGCTAGAAAGGCCGGTGGACCAATGAAGGTATTTTTTAAGAAAATTCCCTTGGCCCTATCTAGTCTAGTTCTTGCCCTCTTTAGTTTATCCAATCAAATAAGCCACTATGCCCTGATTGCTCAGGGTATTTGGTGTTTAGCCAGTATAGGTTTTATACTTATACTGGGACGCTTGATTCTTGGATTTGAACAAATAAGAGAAGATTTGCGAAACCCAGTCGTTGCTTCGGCCTTTGCTAGTTTCTTTATGGCTGCCTTTCTATTTGCCAGCCGCCTCCCACTAGCTCAAACAGGATTGAGTGTGACTTGGCTTGGACTCCTTGGACTTTATATTGCCTATATTATTTTTTTCAGTCTGCGTTTTTTACGCCCATTTTCTTTGAATCAAGTCTATCCAAGCTGGTTCGTGGTCTATGTTGGCCCTGCTATCAGTCTTGTGACAGTACCGGCTAGTGTTCCAACTAGCATCAAGGGACTTATTCTGGGAGTAACGGGATTTGCGACTCTAGCCCTCTTTCCACTTGTTTTATGGAGAATGAAACAGATAACCATCCCTCACCTATATCAGCCTATACTTGCCATTTTAGCAGCACCTCTGGCCCTTCTCATCACCAGCTCAATCAAGAGTAATCAAAGACCCGCAACTATTATTTTACTTGCCCTACTTCTATTCTCACAAGCATTCTTTTTCTACGCTCTTAATCTCTTTGTAAAACTGGTTAGAAAAGGCTTTATGCCACTTTTTGCAGCTTTTAGCTTTCCCTTGGTCAATAGTGTCAATGCTTTTAAGGCAGCTACCACAAGTCTGGGTTTAGTCAATCCAGCTACCCAATTGATTTATAAGGTAGAGTTCGTCATTATTCTTCTTATCATGACCTATTTGCTCTATCATTTTCTAAAACTCTTATACAAGGCGCTTATACAAGCTCTTAATACCAAAAAAGAAGCAGGTTCAGTGTGAACCTGCTTCCTTTCTTATCTAAATCCTAGTTCTTTTAATTTTGCCTGATAAGTGTCAAAATCAATTTCAATCCCTTGACCGCCATACAAATCATAGCTGTCAATCCAATCACCATCTGAAGGAATGGTTTGCGAATTGATCCCTTTTTTGAAACTTCCAGCATTTGAAAGTCCCAAGTCCAACATGTCTGTCATACTCATATTGGTTGAGGTTAGAGAGTAGACCTTCCCCAAAGCCTCAGGCCCTTTGAAGAGGCTAAGTGGATTCTTAAGCTGCTTCATGACAGCCTGCATCACTTGTTGCTGGCGCTTGGTACGGCCATAATCTCCCTCGTCATCCTTACGGAAACGGGCATAATTCAGAAGGGTGCGGCCATCCATATCTTGCTTACCAACTTTAATGGTTTGATTTGGCACGTGACCATTTTTATCCATTTTCAAATCATCTGGGACTTGAACCGAAGACACTTTTTTTCCATCAATGGTCGCAAACTTGGCATTGATTTCCACACCATTTGGGAAGAGGGTATCAACCCCTGTCGCAAAGGTTTCAAAGTCAACCATGGCATAGTACTTGATATCAATATCAAAGTTTCGTTTGAGCGTCTCACGCATGAGCTCTGCCCCTTGATGATTATTTTGCTCACCAATATTAAAGGCCGTATTGAGTTTCAAATCCTGAGAATAGTCGTTCTCTGAAGCCCCCTTGATATTGACCAAGGTGTCTCGCATAAAACTAACCATCTTGATCTTACCTTCTTTATTGCCAACATTGATAACCATAATGGAGTCTGTTCTGGCATCGGTAGATTCTTGGCTAACGCGTTGGTCAGAACCTAGAATAAGGATATTGACCCCATCCTTGGTATCCTTACCATTAAAGGTCTCAACTATAGCAGGCTGGTAGGATTTACCATTATTACCTGCAGCAGAAAGGTCTGTTCCCTTGTAAAATTGATAGGCCATAGCTATCACTAAGAACACTACTCCAAGACTCAAGCAACTAAGCACTAGCTTGACAACCTTCTTGAGCCTTCTCTTTTTCTTTGGCCGCTTCTTCTGGGCTACTTGCGACTTGGACTTTGGAGCCGACGTTATTGAAGGGGCTGCTTGTCTTTGAACCTTTTTACGTTTAGGTTTACTTTGAGCAACTTCCTCTCGATAGATGGGAAGCCCTTCCTCTGTCAGCTGATTGGCAGCCTCATAATCACGCTCTTGATAGTAGTCATAACGATTGTCATAAGGCTGGCGCCATGCTGCTTGATAATCCTCTCTTTGCGCTTGATATCTCCGCTCAGCTTCATAGGCATCTAACTTTCCTTGTAGATAATTGAATTCTGAAGCCTGCTGTCCATTCAGGTGAGCAAGATTTTTTAAAAGATAGCTGTAACGTAACCGTTCATGATGCGTAAACGGCCCATTGTTAGATTTGGTCATAAGATTTCCCTTTAAATTTCATAGACTTGGTAAGCACCCAAGATTTTATATCCAATTCCAACTGCAGTTAGCTCTTCAAGAGCGAACTGAGCCAACTTTTCCTTTGTATAATCACAATCAATAATGAAGAAATACTCGCCAAGTACCGTCTTCAACGGACGGCTTTCAATCTTGGTCAAGTCAATGCCTCGCCAGGCAAAGGTCGATAGGGCCTTGTACAGTGCCCCTGGCATATTGTCAGGCAGGGTCAAGGCCAGCGTTAATTTACAATCAATCTGACTGAGCGGAATCTCAGGAACTGTGTTCCCCAGCACCCAAAAGCGGGTATAATTCTTTTCAATCTCCTGAATATCCTTAGCCAATATTTGAAGACCGTATTCCTTAGCAGCTGCATGTGGAGCGATTGCTGCATAAGGCTGATCTGGATTATCAGCGACAAAACGAGCCGCAAAGGCTGTACTTGCTGTTGTCTCAATCTTGGCATGCGGAAAATGCTGTTTAATATACTTTTTCCCTTGGGCAATGGCCTGTGGATGTGAAAAGATTTTCTCAATCTTCTCATGATGCTTAGTCGCCATCAACTGCTGCTTGATAGGCTGAACAATCTCTGCCACAGCACGAATATCGGCCTGATGGAAGAGATAGTCTAAACTCTCATGAACAGAGCCCTCAATGGAATTTTCCACCGGAATGACCGCGTAATCCACACGTCCCTCTTCATAAGACTTGATAACCTCAGTAATGGTCCCTAGAGAAACCAATTCTGCCTCAGGAAAAGCCTTTAAGGCTGCATTATGCGTAAACGACCCACTAGGGCCCAAATAACCTACATACATTTGATAAACCTTGCTACTTCTTCTGGCGTTCGGTTATCAACTGTGACAACCAAATCTGCTAAATCTTGATAGAGTGCCATTCGACCGTCATAAATAGCCTTAAAATCCTCTTTGGAATGATTGAGAAAGAGTGGGCGCTGATTCTTGGTATCCTTTTCAATGCGATCATAGACCACATCGAAAGAAGCATGGAGCCAAACGTTATGCTTACGATTTTTCGTCAAGAGCTGACGATTGCGCTCCGTCACAACGACACCACCTCCAGTAGAGATGATGACGTCATCTCCCTCTTGAAGGAGTTCCTCCAAAGTCTCAGACTCAATCTGACGAAAGGCTGCTTCACCTTCTTTTGCAAAAAAATCAGCAATGGGCATGCCGATTTTCTCCTCGATGACCTGATCCATATCCACGAAACGACCATCCAGGTATGGGGCAACGGAACTCTTACCAACTCCCATAAAGCCCAATAAAACCTTAGCCATGGAGCAATCCTTCCAAATCACTAAAGAAGCTTGGGTAACTTGTATTGATAGCTTCCGCACGTTGCAAGTCAACCTCACCATCTTGAACCAAAAGGGCAGCAATAGCTGTCATCATACCAATACGGTGGTCACCCAAGGTATTAACCTCTGCCCCATGAAGAGCCGTCTTACCAGTGATAATCATACCATCCTCAGTTGGTACAATATCAGCACCCATAGCATTCAAGGCATCCGCTACCACCTGAATACGGTCAGTCTCTTTGACCTTAAGTTCTTCAGCATCACGAATCACAGTCTCACCTTGGGCTTGTGTCGCCAAGAGTGTGATAATTGGAAGTTCATCAATCAAACGTGGAATGATATCTCCACCAATTTCAGTTCCTTTAAGTTCTGAAGTTTCAACCGTAATGGTCGCAGATTTAGCAACCTGGTCAATATCTGAAAGGGTAATCTTACCACCCATGTCTTTGATCACATCAATGATACCCGTACGCGTCTCATTGATACCAACATTTTCCAAGACAATCTTAGAGTTAGGTACCACAAGTCCTGCTACCAACCAAAAGGCAGCTGAAGAAATGTCACCTGGAACCACAACTTCTTGAGCAGTGAAAGTTTGGCCACCAGAAATACGAATTTCCTTGCCATCTACCTGAAGCTGACCACCAAACTGCTGAATCATATCTTCCGTATGATTACGTGTTTTTTCCTTCTCGATGATAACAGATTCGCCATCAGCTTGAAGAGCTGCAAAAATAAGGGCAGATTTAACCTGAGCAGAGGCCACAGGCAATTGGTAATGAATAGGTTTAAGAGACTTGCTACCATGCATTTTCAAAGGTGGCAAATCGCGATCCGTCTGACCTGATACCTCTACACCCATCTGACGCAAGGGAATGGTCACACGGTCCATAGGGCGTTTTGAAAGGGAATCATCCCCAAACATCTCTACATCGAAATCTTGACCAGCGAGCACACCTGAAATCAAGCGAATGGATGTTCCAGAGTTACCCATGTCCAATTTGTTTTGAGGAGCCTTGAGACCATCAAAACCAACACCGTGAATGCGAACCACATCACCGTCATCCTCGATAGTCACACCCAGATCACGAAAGACCTGCATGGTTGAGAGGACATCCTCACCTCGTAAAATATCACGAACAGTTGTCACACCTTTAGCAAGACTTCCGAACATAATCGAACGGTGACTGATTGACTTGTCACCAGGGATACGCAAGTTGCCATGAAGACCTTGTGCCTTGGTTTCTAGTTTCATAGGTTACTCCTGAAAATTTTATAGTTGCTCTTATTATACCATAATTAAAAGCCTAACCATAGACTGAATTGTCAAAATATTCACTCTCTAGTATTAGTATACTTTTCTCTTAGCAAGGCAACTGCCTCTTGAACACGGTTCCGAATTAAGTTAGCAGACTCCTCCAAGAGACGATCTTCCTCAGCCGACAAAGACAAGTGAACAGGAGCAACCACCCCTTGACGTCCTAAAATAACTGGATAGCCAAGATAGGTCTGATAGGCTTCTTGATAGCTCGATACCGCCACTTCTTCTTGAGCATCAGAAAGGATAATGGCCACTAAACGAAGAGCCGCACTGGCAATGCCGTATGAAGTATAGCCCTTACCATAAAAGACCTTGTGACCACCCTTCATAGAAGCCATAAAAAGATTTTGACGCTCTTCTTCACTGGTCAATGCTGTAATATCTTGACCTTTGACCTTGACTTGACTCCAGGCTGTAAATTGGGAATTCCCATGTTCGCCAAGATTGTAGCCGGATACTGATTTTGGATTGACTGATAAATCATCTCCTACCGCTGCCTTCATTCTAGCTGTATCGAGTAGAGTCCCTGTCCCAATCACACGTTCTCTTGGCCAACCTGTGAACTCTTGATAGAGGGCTGATACGGCATCTACAGGGTTTGAGATAACCAAGAGTATGCCTTTAAAATCCAATTTTTTGAGTTCCTGAGAAACCTGATAAACAGCTTCTCGGGTAAATGGAAATTCAGCAAAACGGTCCTCACCGGCATTATGCTGTAACTGAATATTTCCAAGGGATGAAATAATCACATCAGCATCTTCAAGTGCTGCATAATCATTAACCACGATGTTGGCATAGCTAGGCAGATTGGCCATAGCATCTTTAAAATCCTGGGCATCCGCCTCAGCCTTTTTCTCATTGATATCTATAAAGACATAACTATCAGCCAAACCTTGAGCAATAGCTCCATGAGCTACCGCAGCTCCAACATTTCCCATACCAATAATTCCAATTTTACGAGCCATCATTTTCCTCCTTAATATTTGATCTTCATTCTTAGAGAATCTCTTTTGAATGCAGAAAAGGGCCTGTCAACCGACACACCCTCTCTGATTAGCTATTCAATTCTTGCAAAGGTTTGAAGATGATACGTTCAATATCATTCAAATAAACAGACAAGCCTTGTTGTGCAGCCAAGTATTCTTTCAAAAGGTCATTAGCTTCCACTTTTTGCCCCAATTCTTGAACAGCTGCTTGTTCTTCTGCTGTTGGCATTGTACCAGCTTGCATTTTAGCATAGAAATCCTCTTGGAAATCAGTGAACTCTTTGAAAAGAGCACTAGCCTCAGCATCAGCTGCGATAGCTTCTTTTTTCTCTACCAAAGTTTTGTACTCAGGAAGGGCACGAATGCCACGTTCCAACTCATTTGCTAAATCATAAATATTTGTCATTTTATTCTCCTAGGCGATCACCACATGATAGTCTGTATTGGCTTCAATAACAGTCTTAGCATGTGTACGATCTTTTTCATTTTTAAAAGTAATTTGAAGGATACCGTGAATATCTTCACGATTTTCTTCATTGATACGAAGGTTAACCAAAGACGTTCCTCGCAACAATTCCATAATGCTAAGGATAACGTCCTCACGGTCAGGCACATCCACGAAAATATCGAAGGCACTTTCCACGCCACCTTTTTTGTGGATTTCCATCTCTTTACGCTTCTTACGACCATTGTCAAAGAACTCCCAAATGGCATTCTCATCCTCAGCCTTAATCAAGTCAGCCACATGGTCCAAACGTTTTTTGAAATCTTCAATACGATCCAAAACAGCAAGCCCATTAGTCATGAGAATGGAAGCCCACATACCCGGTTCACTCTCAGCAATACGGGTCATATCTCGGAATCCCCCAGCCGCAAAGTGATTAGTCATCTCGTGAGCCTGAGCATAATCAGCTGCCTGCTCCATAAGTCCAGAAGCCAAAAGATGTGGAAAATGACTGATTTGACTGGTTACACGATCATGTTCAGCCGCATCAATCTCCACAAATCGTGACTTAAGCCCTGACAAGATGTCCTTAAGTTCAGGGATAGTTGTCTCTCTTGTTAGACTCGTCGGTGTGAAAATATAATAAGCATTTTCGAAAAGTGTCACGTCAGCTGCAATGGCCCCTGATTTATGAGAACCAGCCATAGGGTGAGAACCCACAAACTGAACATTTTTACCAGTTAGGTAACGTTCGGCTGCCTCAACAATATCCAATTTAGTAGACCCTGCATCTGTGATGATGACATTATCTTTGAGCTCCAAGTCAGCCAATTCCTTCAAGTAGGCCACAGTTTGCTTAATTGGCACTGCAAGGATAATCACATCAGCAAGTGGGGCAAACTCTTTGAAATCACTTGTTGCACGGTCAACGATACCACGCTCAAGCGCAATATTTCGAGAATAGTCAGAGCGATTATATCCAAGAAGCTCATAATCAGGGTGGTCCCTTTTAATCCCTAAGGCCAAGGAGCCACCAATCAAGCCCAATCCTGCGATATAAATAGTTTTCTTACTCATTACTACTCCCATCTATTGTCTGATGCTGCTTAAAAGTTTTTCACATAGTCACGGTGACGTGCTACCGCTTCTTTCAATTCTTCCATGTTGTCAGAAGAGAATTTGTCCAAGATTTCATTAGCTACGACTGTAGCAACTACGGATTCCATAACGACACCCGCTGCAGGCAAGGCCGTTGGATCTGAACGCTCAACTGTTGCCTTGTAAGGTTCGTGTGTTTCGATATCTACTGACATCAATGGCTTGTATAGGGTTGGAATAGGTTTCATAACCCCACGGACCACAATCGGTTGCCCGTTGGTCATACCACCTTCGAAACCACCAAGATTGTTAGTGCGACGTGTATAACCATCCTCTTCATTCCAGAGAATCTCGTCCATCACTTGAGAGCCCTTGAGGTAGCCATCTTTGAAACCAAGACCAAATTCCACACCCTTGAAGGCATTGATGGATACAACTGCTTGAGCAATCTTAGCATCAAGTTTTGTATCCCATTGCACATAAGAACCAAGACCAACAGGAACACCACCAACGACAGTTTCAACGACACCACCGATTGTGTCTCCCTCTTTTTTGATCTGATCAATGTAGTCTTTAATCTCTTGTTCACGTTCTTGGTTAACGACTGAAATCTCTGATTGTTGAGCCAATTCCTTGATTTGAGCTACTGTCAAATTCTCAGGCACATCAATTTCCTTACCACCAAAGACAACAACATGGTTAGCAATTTCAATATCGAGCTCAGCCAAGATACGTTTAGCGACAGCACCTACTGCCACACGCATAGTTGTTTCACGCGCACTAGAACGCTCCAAGGAATTACGCAAATCATCGAAACGGTATTTCATTCCGCCAACCAAGTCAGCATGGCCTGGACGTGGGTGAGTGATTTTACGTTTGGTTTTCAAACGGTCCTCAATATCTTCCACAGCCATGATGTCCAACCATTTTTGATGGTCCTTATTGATGACATGAAGGGTGATTGGAGCCCCTGTTGTTTTCCCGTGACGAACACCAGAAGTGATTTCAACCTTATCAGACTCAATTTTCATACGGCCACCACGACCATAACCACCTTGGCGGCGTTTCAAATCACCATTGATATCTTCAGCCGTCAAGGGAAGACCAGCTGGAACACCTTCGATAATTGCTGTTAAACGTGGGCCATGAGACTCACCTGCTGTTAAATATCTCATTTATTTCTCCAAGTACTCTTTCATTTCGACTAAAGGAATCTGATTGATAGCTGCCTTACCAATCTCTGGAACGATAACTGTCTTAATGCTATTGCCACGAGCTTTTTTGTCATGTGTGAGGGCTGTATAGAGCTCTTCAACACGCCATGGCTCATAGTCTACTGGCAAGCCAAATTTGACACACATCTCAGCGATTTGACGTGTGATCCCCTTAGGCATTAGACCTTTTTCCTCAGCAACTCGTGAAATCTGAACCATTCCGATAGCTACCGCTTCACCGTGCATGACTTTACCGTAACCAGCTGTTTGTTCAACGGCATGCCCAATCGTATGACCAAAGTTTAGGTACATACGGACACCACCTTCAAACTCATCTTCAACCACAATTTTACGCTTAACGTTACATGAACGGTAAATAATGGTTTCTGAGTTTTCTAGGATACTGTGAACCGAACCATCAATGCTTTCAAGAAGCTGCCAAAGCTCAGGATCATCAATCAAACCGTATTTGACAACCTCACCCATACCTTCGATCAATTCACGTTTACCAAGTGTCTCAAGGACATTAGGGTCAATCAAAACCCCATCAGGCTGAGCGAAAGTTCCCACGATATTTTTAGCAAATGGTGTGTTCACACCAGTCTTACCACCAATAGATGAATCCACTTGGGCAGTTAGACTGGTTGGAACCTGAACGAAATGAATCCCACGCATATAGGTTGAAGCGACAAAGCCTGCCAAGTCACCAACAACACCGCCACCAAGAGCAAGAATACCATCACTACGAGTCATGCCATTCTTAATCAAAAACTCATAAGCCTTGTTAACAGTTTTTAGATTTTTACTCGCTTCACCTTCTAGAAAATCAAAAACGACAACCTCAAAACCTTCGTGCTCCAAGCTAAGCTTAACTCTTTCAGCGTATAAGCCACCCACATGGTTGTCTGTAATAAGGGCAATCTTTTGTGGTTCCCAAAGTGACTTCACCCATTGACCGACAGTCTTAAGGGCTCCTTTTTCAATAATAATGTCATAAGGGTTATGTGTTAAATTTACCTCTAGTTTCATAGTCGTCCCCTCCTAGCTATTGTAAATATTTTCTAATTCCTGCCAAATGGCGTCTGTTGGCATGTCCTTGCCTGTCCACAATTTAAAGGCACCTGCTGCTTGATGAAGCAACATGCCAAGTCCGTTCACAGCCTCTATTCCCTGTTTCCTTGCCAAGGCCAAGAAAGGTGTTTCAAAAGGCTGATAAATGATATCAGCAACCAAGAGTCCCTTAGGAAGTTTTGTATCTGTAGGAATAGGCAAGGATGCGCCATCCATACCTACACTCGTCGCATTCACCAATAAATTAGCCTGGCCTAGTTCCTCTTTAAAATACTTAAGATCATTTAAAGCATGAAACTCCAAGTGACAAGTCGTCTGTTCAAGTAAGGACTTAAAGCTCTCTTTTGCCTTATCCAATGACTGAGGGCGAACATAGACACTTACTTTTTTGGCACCATCAAGAACTGCCTGCGTCACAATAGCTTTAGCCGCACCACCAGCACCCAAAATCATCAGATGGGCATCTTTAGGGCTAAAGTTCTTTAGACTAGCAAAAAAGCCAAAACCGTCCGTATTATGACCAATCAAACGCCCATCACGATTAACAACTGTATTGACAGCACCAATCAGTTGAGCTGCAGGACTAATCTCATCCAAAAAAGGAATAACTGCTTCCTTATATGGCATGGACAAATTGATACCGAACATGTCGTAACGTCTAATATTTTCAACTGTCTCGGCTAGGTCTGATTCCGGAATCTCCCAGGCCACATAAATACCATTAACTTGTGTCTTCTCAAAGGCCGAATTATGAATGAATGGCGAAATCGAATGCTTGATTGGACTGGCGACAACAGCTGCTAGGCGTGTGTGTCCATCAATCTGCATCCAAAACCTCCCTGATTCTGCGCATGTCTGCTAAACTAATTTGTCCTGGAGCACTGGCATTATCAAGACTGGCAAAGGTCCATGATGACCCTATCAAGTCGCCCGCAAAACGTGACAAACGACCTAGTTTACCCATTGACATGGTCACAAACTCCTGCTCAGGATTAAAGGCCTTAAAGCCACGTGTAAAGTTCATAAGGTCGAGAACATCCTGCTCATTCTTAGGCATAACTGCCACCTTAACCACTCGTGGTGTCAAGTTTGCCATCTCAGACAAAAGTTCCATGAGGTTTTCAGGTGTCTCCTCAAAGTTATGATAAGACAAAACCAAGTTTGAAAATTCGAGCATTTGATCAAAGACAGCCTTACGTGTGAAATACTCAAAATCAATATAATCTGGCGAATAAATCGCAGCTACATCCTTAATCAGTGCGACATATTCCGCATCCGTTAACTCAAGCCTACCACCCTCACGGGTTGTACGGATGGTAAAGACAATCTCAAAGCCTGCGAATTTCTCGAAAATAGCCGGAGCAACCGTTAAGATACTATCCTTATCTAAAAAATCTGCACGCCATTCAATAATGTCTGCCCCCTCAAAACGAGACAGTTCAAGCGCTTGTGCCTCCTCTAAACTAGTTGGCATAATCGGAACTACAATTTTCATTTATTTACCTTTATTGTGTATACTTTCAAATAATTTGATGTTGGATCATTAGGATTGACGGTAAAATCCGCTGGTAATTGTTGCAGGTTAACGAAGTCCGCTGAAACATCTCCCAAGCCCTTACGTAGTTGTTTCTTAAACTGTTGCACTGTCATATTAGCAGCATTGGTACTTGCGATGATTGTCCCATACTTTGATAAAATGTCAAGACTTTGTGCAATTAACTTGTGGTAATCCTTATTTGCTGAGAAAGTGCGTTTCTTATTTCGAGCAAAGCTTGGCGGATCGATGACGATAAGGTCATAAGATAAGCCTTTTTTCTTTGCATATTTGAAATAATCGAAGACATCCATCACGACCAAGCGATGATTTTCCATACTGAAACCATTAGCTTCAAAATGAGCCGTCGATAATTCACGTGAACGCTTAGCCAAATCAACTGATGTCGATTCAACCGCTCCACCCATAGCCGCAGCAACTGAAAAAGCTGCCGTATAGGAGAACATATTCAAAACTGATTTCCCCAAAGCTAAGCCATTAACTAAACCATCACGCACTTCATGCTGATCAAGGAAAATCCCCGTCATTAGCCCATCATTGAGGAAAACTTCATAAGTTACCCCATTTTCTAAAATGGTGAAGGTATCAGCCGCCTCTTGCCCAAAAAGATGGTCTGATTCGAAATCAAGACCCTTGAAGCGGATTTTCTCATAGCCTCCCAAGACCTCAGGAAAGACCATTTGGAAAGCCTCTACAATATCATTTTTCAAGGAATAAACAAAGGCATTGTACCATGAAAAGAGGGCATAATCCCCATATAAATCAATTGTGAGACCACCAAAATCGTCACCATCTTGGTTGAAAAGACGAAAAGCTGTCGTCAATTCATTATCATAATAGGATTGACGTTTGGCCTTAGCCCTTTCAAAAAGTCCTTGAAAATAAGTCACTGTCAATTGTTGTTTTTTAGGGGACAGAAACCATCCTATCCCCTTATTTTGACTTGACAAATAGCCCGTTCCTAAAAAATCTTTGGACTGGCTATAAAGGTAAACCAACTGATTATTTTCAGTTATATTTGGAAAATCTTCGGCTAAAAGAAGCTGTTTTCCTTGTTTGATTTTTTTCTCCGCAAAGGGACTTACCGTCAATATACTCATGTTACTATTATACCAAAAAAATGCTATTATTTCTGTTTCGTGACTAGATTTTATCAATTATATGTCAAGGAATATCACACTCAATGGCAGTAAATTTTTGAGAGTCATTATCTTATTTGGTATAATGATTAAGATAATATAGAATCAAAGGAAGTATTACTTTGAAAAAAATTACTGAAGCCTTTTGGAAAGGAGTTTCATCAAGACTTGGATTTATCCTCTTGTTACTCTTCTTTTACTGGCTAAAAACCATATTCGCTTATTACGTCAACATTAATCTTGAGTTGGAAAGCAGATATCAGGTTATGCTTTCGCTGATTAACCCTATTCCACTAGGATTAATGCTTCTAGGTTTAGGACTATACTTCAAGAAACGACGTTTCTTTTATAGTATTACCATTGCTATCTATGTCATCCTTAACCTCTTACTTATCGCTAATGTGATTTACTTTGGAGAGTTTACAGACTTCATCACTGTAAATACCATCCTAGCAAGTTCTAGTTCGGCAGCAGGACTAGGAGACTCCGCCAAGAACCTTCTTGAGCCAAGCTATCTCTTCTACCTGATTGATGTACCTTTCTTCATCTATGCTGGTTTCAGGAAAAAGCTTAAAATGGACAGCAAGCCATTTAATAAACGAGCTAGTTTCGCAGTTACTGCACTATCAACACTCCTACTCTCAGTTAACCTCTTCTTAGCGGAAGTTAACCGTGGCGAGTTGTTGACACGTGGTTTCTCAAATAACTATATTGTCCGTGCTATGGGGCTTCCCTTCTTCACAGCCTATTCTGGTAACTTAACTTATCAAGCTTCACAGGCTCGTTCATCTGCAACAGCTGAGGATATGAAAAAGGTTGAGGCTTACGTTAAGGAGCACTATGCGGCACCTGACCCTAAGTATTACGGAATTGCTAAAGGAAGAAACGTCATCGTTATTCACTTGGAAAGCTTCCAACAGTTCCTCATCGATTACAAGCTCAAAGTAGACGGTCAAGACTATGAGGTTACACCATTCATCAATTCCATTTATCACTCAAATGAAACTCTAGCCTTTTCAAACTTCTTCCACCAAGTTAAATCAGGTAAAACTTCTGATGCTGAAACCTTGATGGAAACGTCTCTCTTTGGACTAAGCACAGGCTCATACATGGTAAACTATGGCGGTACCAATACAGCCTATGCTGCACCATCTATCCTAGCTCAAACAGGCGATTATACATCAGCTGTTTTCCATGGAAACACTGGATCCTTCTGGAATCGTAATAATACCTATAAACAATGGGGGTATAATTACTTCTTTGACTCATCAGCCTTCACTGAAAAAACTGATGAAAACTCCTTCCAGTATGGTCTAAATGACAAGTACATGTTCCCAGATTCCATCAAATATCTGGAACAAATGCAACAACCTTTCTACGTTAAATACCTTACAGTATCTAACCACTACCCATACACTTCACTCTCAGGCGATGAAAAGGAACAAGGTTTCCCACTCGCTGAAACAAAAGACGAAACAGTCAACGGATATTTTGCAACAGCTAACTATCTTGACTCAGCAATTAAAGACTTCTTTGATTACCTTAAGGAAACCGGTCTTTACGACAACTCGATTATTGTCATGTACGGTGACCACTATGGTATCTCTGATACACGAAGCAGCAATCTTGCTGAACTTCTCGGTAAGAACCCTGAAACTTGGTCAAACTATGATAAAGCCATGCTTCAACGTGTTCCTTACATGATTCATATTCCAGGCTATACTGGTGGTGGTATCTCTAACACCTTTGGTGGTGAGGTTGATGCCCTTCCAACTCTCCTTCACGTTCTTGGCGTTGACACTAGCTCTTATATCCAGATGGGACAAGACCTCCTATCTCCTGATAATAAGCAAACCGTCGCATTTAGAACCTCAGGTCAATATGTTACTCCTCAATACACCAGCTACTCTGGTCGACTTTATAACACTCAAACAGGGGAAGAAATTACCAACCCTGATGAGACAACTAAAAAGGATAACGAAGCCATTCGTAAGGCAGTAGCAACTCAGCTTTCGATGAGTGACGCTGTTCAAACAGGTGACCTTCTTCGTTTCTATACGCCAAACGGTTTGAAGCATGTTGATTCTAGCAAGATTTCCTACACTAAACAGATGGATCAACTAAAAGAAATCAATAAAAAGCTGAAAGATAAATCAACCAGCCTCTACAAACAAAAAGGCAATAAATCGACAGCTGATCTATTCAAGACCCCATCTTACAAGGAACTACATCCTGCAGAATCTGAATCAAGCTCAAGTTCAAGTGAATCAGAGTCTAGTAGCTCTTCAACGGAACAACAATAAGCCTTAAAAGCAGTCCTATTTGGACTGCCTTTTTAGATTAAACAATTATCAATCGTACTTAACTAGAAAATCATAATCCTCATAGCACTCGCCTCAAACATATTTCTTGCTAGTTTACTATAAGCGTGATTAAATAGAGTTTGTAAGAAAACTTATAAAGGAGAACAGATATGAATCCAATGGACCTATTTAACCAAGTAAAAGAAATGATCGAAAAGAAAGATTTCGAAGCTGCTAAAAAGTTTGTCGATGACAATAAAGATGATTTGGGCGAATACTTTGACCAAGCTAAGTCACTTGTTTCAGGTAACGAAATGGTTAGTGGAGCTCTAGACAAGATTAAAGGTCTATTCTAAGACGAAGTCCCCTCAATCCTATTGATTGAGGGGACTTTTTATGTTTAGAGTTTCTATTTAGAGACAATGCATAACACAATCTAAGATTCTTTAGAAACACAAAAAAGAGATTCCTAAGGAATCTCTTTTTATTCTATATGACTATAGAATTATTTTTTCAAGTTGTAGAATGATTTCAAACCACGGTATTCTGCAACTTCACCAAGTTGGTCTTCGATACGAAGCAATTGGTTGTATTTAGCGATACGGTCAGTACGTGACAATGAACCTGTCTTGATTTGACCAGCGTTAGTTGCAACTGCGATATCAGCGATTGTTGAATCTTCAGTTTCACCTGAACGGTGTGATACTACTGCTGTGTATCCAGCTTCTTTCGCCATTTCGATAGCGTCGAAAGTTTCAGTCAAAGTACCGATTTGGTTAACTTTGATAAGGATTGAGTTAGCAGCGTGTTCTGCAATACCTTTTTCAAGGTAAGCTGTGTTAGTTACGAAGAAGTCGTCACCAACCAATTGAACTTTACCACCAAGACGTTCAGTAAGAGCTTTCCAACCGTCCCAGTCGTTTTCGTCCATACCATCTTCGATAGTGATGATTGGGTATTTGTTAACCAATTCTTCAAGGTAGTCGATTTGTTCTGCAGCAGTACGAACAGCAGCGCCTTCACCTTCAAATTTAGTGTAGTCGTAAACTTTACGTTCTGCATCGTAGAATTCAGATGATGCACAGTCAAATCCGATAAATACATCTTTACCTGGTACATATCCAGCAGCTTCGATAGCTTTGATGATAGTTTCAACACCATCTTCAGTTCCGTCGAAACGAGGTGCAAAACCACCTTCGTCACCTACGGCTGTTTCAAGTCCACGTTCTTTAAGGATTTTCTTAAGTGCGTGGAAGATTTCAGCACCCCAACGAAGAGCTTCTTTGAATGTTGGTGCACCAGCAGGTACAATCATGAATTCTTGGAAAGCGATTGGAGCGTCTGAGTGAGAACCACCGTTGATGATGTTCATCATTGGAGTTGGAAGAACTTTAGTGTTGAATCCGCCAAGGTAGCTGTAAAGTGGAACTTCAAGGTAGTCAGCAGCTGCGCGTGCTACAGCGATAGACACACCAAGAATAGCGTTGGCACCAAGTTTACCTTTGTTTGGAGTACCGTCAAGAGCGATCATTGCGCGGTCAATACCTTGTTGATCACGTACGTCGAATCCGATGATGTGTTCAGCAATAACGTTGTTTACATTATCAACTGCTTTTTGAGTACCAAGACCACCGTAACGAGCTTTGTCACCATCACGAAGTTCTACTGCTTCGTGTTCACCAGTTGAAGCTCCTGAAGGAACCATACCGCGACCGAATGCACCAGATTCAGTGTAAACTTCTACTTCAAGTGTTGGGTTACCGCGTGAGTCAAGGACTTCGCGTGCGTAAACATCAGTAATAATTGACATTACAATACTCTCCTTATGAGTTAAATTTTTTTACACCTATATATTACCATAATATCAAGGCTTAAGCAAATTAAAACCAGAATTTTCTAGCGATTTTCTATTTTTTAATATTTTCAATTGTTTTTGAAAATCTCAGAAAGCAACTCAAATGAAAAGGAATTCAAAATATTGTATAATACAAGTAGAAAACTAAGAGGAGATTCCTATGACTTCACTTGAAAACAAAGTGCTCCAATGCGCTAGTGGCGAAAAACGCCTAAATCCCGATGAACTTCGTCAGTATTTTGGAACCTATGCGGAACGTGTAGTCCTAGCTGTTCTATTGGAAAATACCGAAAAGAAAACTGTAATTGACAATTTTCCGCAAATATTAAAAGACTTATTAGCCGTTTACCCTAATCTTAGTCTCAAACTTTCGCCAAAATTAGCCGACCAGACACAATTTACCTATATCAAGACCGCTCAAGCACTAAATATTTCTGCAACTATCGTTGACGAGGCCAAGGCCCATTCACCATACGGTCTTATCGTACATAGTAATCATGCAGAGAATCTTGATAAAGTGTTATTTTCAGAGCTCTATCCTGATATCCTTGCTCCTAGTAAAACTGAACCTATCCTTGAAAAAAAGGGATTTTTTGCTAAACTATTTGGAAAATAAAAGCTGATGCAAAGTCAGCTTTTTCTTATATCACAATGTTTTACTGAGCTTGATGACATTCCCAATATTGAGTCCTGTGCGATAGAGATTCTCCTTAGCGGTAGCTAAAACTTGGTCTAACTCTAATACTTGTCCAATGATAGGGAAAGCAGCTGAGATACCTGCTACTGGAAAATCAGGCAAGTCATCCTTCAAACTACCACAGATAGCAATGACGGGAATAGCTGATGGTGTCCGCCTAGCCACCCCGACCGGTGCTTTACCAGACAAGGACTGGCTATCCATACGTCCTTCACCAACTATGACCAAATCAACTTCCTTCACACGTTGATCAAAATCAACGCAATCAAGTACAAAGTCAATCCCTGATTTAATTTCTGCGCCTGCAAAGGCTACTAAACCCGCTGCCATGCCTCCTCCGGCTCCTGAACCAGCCAGTTTTAAAACCTCAGGAGCAAAGTTTTCGTAGAATTGTGTCATGTCTTGGTCAACCTTTTTAAATTGTGAAGGAGCTAGGCCTTTTTGTCCACCAAAAATATAGGTCGCTCCATCTTGACCACACAAGGGATTATCTACGTCAGTAATCAGATGAATAGTAACACCAGACAAATCAATCTTATTTTCAGAGGATACCTTTTTAATAAGACCAAGATTAGCACCTATTGGCTCAAGCTCCTGTCCCTGAGAGTCATAAAAACGATAACCCAATCCATATGCCATACCAATACCACCATCATTGGTAGCAGACCCACCTACGCCTATGATAAAATCTCGGATGCCAGATTGAACCAAATGAACAATTAGTTCACCCACGCCTTGTGTCGTTAGAGCTAGAGGATTTCGTTTATCCTTAGGAATCTGTTCCAAGCCACAAATCGCAGCCATTTCAAAAACGGCAGTCTGGCCATTGCTGGCAAAAGAAACACCTCCATCACTTGTATAGGCATGAGGAATCTCGATACTTTTCTTCTCAAGATTTAGATTTTCAGCAAGAGCATCTAAGGTGCCCTCGCCACCATCACCTATTGGCATGAGGTCAAACTCAGTGTCGGGTAAGGCCTTTTCAAAGCCCAATTTAAGAGCTAAGGCGACCTCTTTTGCAGACAAACTTTCCTTAAACGAATCAGGTGCAATCAAAATTCGCATGATGTTCTCCTTCTATTTTTCTTTTAGGTAAGGGGATAAGGACTGAACTAACTCATCTGTCATATGTCTTGGACCTCGAACAGTTTTGATACCTAAACTCTTTAGTCTATCACTGTCAAATTCGGTGTCATTAAAGGTGTATAAGGGTTTAATCCGCATCAACTCCTTAATACTCGCCTCTTCACGATAACCTTGATTAGGGATATTCGCTTCTAAAACCTGACAGAGGTAACGGATGGCCTTGGTAGGTGCCGTAATATAGATAGCCACCAAATCTCCCTTTTGCATACTAGCTTTCTGTGTCCAAAGAATCTCCTCATTTGCGGAGAACTCCTCTCCAATATCGTAGTATTTCAAATTTACCGGGATAATCCAATAATGAGGCTCAAAAGCCTTTCTAAGATGTTTTGGGGCCACTAGGGAGCGACTGTCACTAAGAAGCTCAATAATGGTTTGATCCGACAATGTCTCGTCTAAAACAAGACTAATCCAGGTCTTCTTGGACATATGGTAGCTAGGAAAAACCCCATCCATTTTCAAGAGCTTATCCATTTGCTTTGGATTAACCTTCAGGTTAACCACATCATAAATTAAATCCGCCTTTTCTCCATCAAGCCCTAGTTTTTCTCCCTTAAGAGGAAAAAACAAGGCATACCATTTACCATCAACCCTAAAGGACAAATAGCTTGGTTCCTTTTCGAAAGGATGATCTGCTTGGTCTGAAAATTCTTGAACTAAAAACTGAGCTAGGCGATTAGCTTGTGGAGATGAGAACAATTGATTTTCATAACAAGAATCAGCTAGCTGTGAGAGAAGTTCTCCATAAGCTTCTCTGACTTGACCAACGTAAGTTCCAGTGGCCTGAGGACTCCTGAAGATATCATAAGGCTCATCAAGATCGATATCAACAACCTGTCCCGTCAACTTACCTTCTAAATCAATAAGCAATCGAGCTTCAAGTTCATCAGCTATCAGTGTTTTTCTGAACTCGTAACCTTGCTCAGTAGTTGTAAAACCAAAAGGCTCTAGGCTATCCTGTTTTAGGATCTTCTGTTTAAAATAAGCATCCTCAAAAGTCATTGGTTCTCCCTTTTTCTAAAAAAGAGAAGTTGAGACAAACTTAAGTCCCAACTCCTTTTTTATTTTGTTGACTGACGTAAGGTAAGACCGTGGTTAAGAATAACATCTTTATCTTCAAGTTCTTCCTTATTCATGATTTTAGTCAACATACGCATGCTAACTGCCCCTAAATCATAGAGAGGATGATTAATACTAGAAAGGTTTGGACGTGTGTAGCTTGTAATTGGTGAGTCATTGCTTGTGATGATTTCGAAGTCTTCTGGAACTGATTTACCTGCAGCAAAGAGGCCATTCAAGAGACCTGCAGCCAATTCATCTTCTCCAACATAGGCAGCAGTGGCACCAGAGTTCAAAACACGTTGTGCTAAATCAAAGCCATCTTTATAGCTATATTTGGCTTCAAAGACAAGACCTTCATTGTAACGCAAATTATTCTTTTCAAGTCCAGCCTTATAACCAGCTAGACGGAGTTTGCCATTAATATCATCAATTAGTGGTCCTGATACAAAGGCAACCTTTTCATTATTTTTAGCAAGCTGTGTAATAGAATCCTCAACGGCAGCTTTATAGTCGATGTTAACGCTTGGTAATTGGTGTTCGAGGTCCACTGTTCCTGCTAGGACAATCGGAGTACGGGTACGAGAAAATTCTGCACGAATTTTTTCCGTCAAGTGGTAACCCATGAAGATGATACCATCTACTTGTTTGGCAAATAGAGAATTAATCACGGTAACTTCGTGATCGTCATTTTCATCACTAGATGCAAGAACAATATTGTACTTGTACATCGTTGCAATATCATCAATCCCCCTTGCTAAAGTAGCAAAATAACTATTAGCAATATTTGGGATGACAACTCCTACAGTAGTTGTTTTCTTACTCGCCAAGCCACGTGCAACCGCATTTGGACGATAATCCAAACGATCAATGACCTCAAGCACTTTTTTTCGGGTGTTTTCTTTTACATTTTTATTTCCATTTACCACACGAGACACAGTCGCCATCGAAACGCCTGCCTCACGCGCAACGTCATAAATAGTGATTGTTTCATCAGTATTCATAAAAACACTTCCTTTCTCATTTTACGCTCACTCTTTCACGCTAATTGTATCAGATTCTGAAAACACTTTCAATTATTTTGACTGATTTTTTACAAAAAAATGAAAGGGATTCCTTCTTTATGGTTACGAGGAAGAAAGCCATTTCAGAAAAAGACCTCTCATTTCGTGTTTCCAAGACTATCCATCGCTTACAAAACTAGCCTAAAAAAGTCTCAATGAAAGAAAATGATTTAATGAAAAGCCAAAAAACAACTTGCATTTTCCCTATAAAAGTGACAGAATGAGTGTAAGAAATACAAAGGAGTTTTTTCTATGTCTAAACTTGATCGCATTCGTCATTTTTTGAATGAAAATAAAGCAGGGCTAGCTATTGTTTCAGATCCTGTAACTGTCAATTATCTTACTGGTTTTGATTGTGACCCACATGAACGCCAAATGTTCCTCTTCGTCTACGAAAATCGGGAGCCTGCCCTCTTTGTTCCTGCTCTTGAGGTTGCACGTGCCTCTGCTGTACTCGACTTCCCAGTCTTTGGTTATGTGGATTCTGAAAATCCATGGCAAAAAATCAAAGCTGGCCTAGCAAGTACAGACAGCCCTATTATTTATGCAGAGTTTGACAATCTCAATGTGACTAAGTTCCAAGGATTGCAAACGGTCTTTGATGGTCGCTTTGAAAACTTGACACCATTCATTCAAAAAATGCGCGTTATCAAGTCAGCTGATGAAATTCAAAAAATGATTGTTGCCGGTGATTATGCTGATAAAGCTGTTAATATCGGTTTCGACAATATTTCTCTCGACGTTACTGAAACAGACATCATTGCTCAAATCGAATTTGGCATCAAACGCTTGGGCTATGAAATGAGCTTTGAAACTATGGTCTTGACTGGTAACAATGCAGCCAACCCACACGGCATTCCTGGAAGCAACAAAATTGAAAAAGATGCTCTTCTTCTCTTCGACTTGGGCTGTATGGTGAATGGCTATGCTTCAGATATGACGCGAACAGTCGCTGTTGGAAAACCCGATGATTTCAAAAAAGAAATCTACCACTTGACTTTAGAAGCTCAACAGGCTGCCCTAGATATGATTAAACCAGGTGTAACTGCCAGCGAAGTCGATGCTGCAGCACGTAATGTTATTGAAAAAGCTGGTTACGGCGAATACTTCAACCACCGTCTCGGACACGGTATCGGAATGGATGTGCATGAATTCCCTTCTATCATGGAAGGAAATGACATGGTCATTGAAGAAGGAATGTGCTTCTCAGTCGAACCAGGTATTTACATTCCTGAAAAAGTTGGTGTTCGTATCGAGGACTGTGGTTATGTGACAAAAGATGGCTTTGAAGTCTTCACACACACACCAAAAGAATTGCTCTATTTTGATGTCTAATTAATAAACATGGGTCTTCAATTAAGTTGAAGACCTTTTTGTTTGTAGCCAAATCGAAAACACCAAAAAAGCTGACCCATCGAGAGTCAGCTTTTGCTATTTTTCCTCATGCTCTTGTCTAAGATAGTCAAGGCCTTCTTCAATCCATCCTGGCATTGCTTCTGCCAAAGGCTTAAAGCCATAGTTCAAACGACTATCTGAAAAACGATGACGATGAGGGATTTTATTTTTTTCTTCCTCAAGGGTTCTCAAAGAAAGACTGGCCTTTTGTGTAAATTCATCAAAATCAACAACTTGAACTAAGACCTCCTGGTCTACCTTTAAGGTATTGTAGATATTGTCGATATAACCTGTCTTAATCTCTGAGATGTGAATCAAGCCTGTGGTACCATTTTCCAATGAAACAAAGGCACCGTAAGGCTTGATGCCTGTGATAACACCCCTAAGCTTGTCTCCAATTTTCATCTTAGTCTGCTACCTCAACTGTTTCAATTACAACATCCTCAAGTGGCTTATCTTGAGCCCCAACCTCAACATTGGCAATTTCATCAAGCACCTTGTAAGAGTCTTCATCCACCAATTGACCAAAGACTGTGTGACGACGGTCTAGGTGAGGTGTTCCCCCATTTTCAGCATAAGCTTCTGCGATTGGTGCTGGCCATCCACCACGTTCGAGTTCCTTTTTAGCATAAGGAATTTCAGACGTTTGAACGATGAAGAATTGGCTACCATTTGTATCTGGTCCAGCATTAGCCATAGAAAGCGCACCACGGAGGTTATAGAGCTCTTCAGAAAATTCGTCCTGGAAGCTACCACCAAAGCTTGACTCACCACCCATACCAGTACCAGTTGGGTCACCACCTTGAATCATAAAGTCCTTGATAATTCTGTGGAAAATTACACCATCATAGTAGCCACTCTTGGCCAAATTGACAAAGTTAGTAACTGTTAATGGTGCATGATCAGGGAAGAGTTTGATGACCAAATTACCATGATTTGTTTTAATTGTTGCGACTGGACCTTCTACTGTATCCAAGTCAAGTTGTGGGAAATGAAGTTCTTTTTCTACCAATCCGAGTTCCTCCAAGGCATTGAAAATGCCATCTTCTTCTATTGTTCCTGTAACGTAATCTGCTTTTTCTTTCAATTCTGGTGTAGCATTACCCATAGCAATCCTAAGTCCAACATAGTCAAAGATTTCCATATCGTTTGGACCATCACCAAACATCATGGCATTGACTGGTTTAAGATTTTCATGCTCCAAGACATGCTCGACACCAGAAGCCTTTGAGATACCATTTGCTACGACGTCAGAGGAGTGTTCGTGCCAGGGTACCATACGGACATGTGTCGCGAGTTCTTCTGGTAACTCAAGCTCACCATCATTTTCCGCAAAAGTCCACATATGGTAAACATCGTTCGACAAGTGGAAGTCTGGCTCCACATCACAAAGACCATAGACTGGTTTCATAGCATCATCAATCAAATCTGAACGCTCTGAGACAACTGGCTTATCCTTACCAGCAAAGCCCCAAGCAATTCCAATCTCTTTGCACCAAGCAACAAAAGCTTCTGTAACCTCACGAGCGAGAGGTTGGTTATAAATTTCTTCCCCTTTTCGATTAATCACATAAGTTCCATTGATGGTCACAAAATAATCGGGCTCTAGGTCTCGAATGTCCTCAACGACACCATAGTAGCCACGTCCTGTGGCAATTCCTGTCAAGATTCCTTTTTCTTTAAGCCCTTTGAAAACAGCCTTAATAGATTCAGGAATGTAGCCTGTCTTTTTAACACGAAGGGTGTCGTCAATGTCAAAGAAAACAATCTTAGTCTTCTTGGCCTTGTATTTTGTTTTAGCATCTACTGGCATCGCTAATCTCCTTTACAGTATCACAGCTAGAGTCAGGTATAGCTAGTATCCTAACTAAAGACCGCATGATACTCTCATTATATCATGTCTTAAAGCCAAAAACAAAAAATCATCTAGGACTATAGTAGTCTTAGATGATAGGCGGTTTAACGGTTAACACTCTTGATAATACGTTTAATATCACGCTCTTGTTCACGACGCTTGATAGACTCACGTTTATCGTAATCGTGTTTCCCTTTGGCAATACCGAGCAATACCTTGGCAAAACCGTTTTTTAGGTAGACCTTAAGAGGAACTAGGGTCATTCCTGTACCCTTAAGATCATTTTGAAGTTTGGTGATCTGCTTCTTCTTTAGCAACAACTTTCTCGTACGGTCTGGATCTTGATTCCAAATATTTCCTTGCTCAAAAGGAGCAATATGGACATTGATTAACCAGGCCTCACCATTTTTGATTTGGGCATAGCCATCTTTAAGTTGGATGCGGGCCGCACGAACAGACTTAATCTCTGTCCCTGTCAGTACGATACCCGCTTCAATAGTATCAACGATACTATAGTCATGTCTAGCCTTTTTATTCTGAGCAACAACATTGCCTTCACCCTTTGGCATAGCAGTCCCTCCATTCTCATCCTATTTTCGTTTTTTAGCAACGTCCTTGTAAAAAGGTTTGTTCCCTTTTTTCTTACGACGACCACTCTCACGTCCCTTGTTATCATTATGAGGACGGTTTTGATTTTTACGTTTGTCTGGTTTCTTAGATGACTTACGTTTTTCGTCATAAGAGCCTTTACGACCATTACCATCTTGACGGTTACGGTTATCCCCACGTTTACCACGACGTTCGAAGTCTCCATTTTGACGGTCACGACGTGGACCTCTATTGCGGAAGGCTTTCGCTTTCTCTTCACGTTCCTGACGTGCCTTGTGATCTACTTTTTCAGTGACATCATACTCGCTTGGAAGGTATTGGAAGTCAATATCTCCGGTTTCCTTATCCGCACGTGTTAATTTGACACGGATAGGCTGACCAACTCGGAAAGTCTTACCAGTTTTCTCACCCTGAAGTGTCATGGTACGTTCATTGTAATTGTAAAATTCTGGAAGGGTGGTGATGTGAACCAAACCTTCGATGGTGTTTGGCAATTCCACAAACATACCGAATTTAACCACACTTCCAACAATACCGTCGAATTCTTGACCAACAAACTCTTCCATGTATTCCGCTTTTTTCATCGCTTCAACGACACGTTCGGCATCAATGGCACGGCGTTCAAGGGTTGAAGATGATGTCGCTAACTCAGGAATAACCTCTTCAAAATGTTCACGTGTTTCTTGAGACATATTGTTAGTGTACTCACGAATCATTCGGTGAACCAAGAGGTCTGGGTAACGACGGATTGGACTAGTAAAGTGGGTATAATACTGAGCCGCAAGTCCATAGTGCCCATGATTGTGTTCTGAATAGCGGGCTTGTTGCATTGAACGAAGCAACATCATGTTCATGACCTCTGCTCCGGGTTTGCCTTGAACTCGCGCCATGAACTCTTGCAAGTCTAGTTGATCCATCTTATTGGCAGTTCCTTTGATTTGAACACCAAAGATAGAGGCATAATCCATGAAGCGTTGCAATTTCTCAGCTTTTGGTTCCTCGTGGATTCGATAAATAAATGGCAACTTAGCCTTAGCGAAATGCTCTGCCACACATTCATTGGCAGCCAACATGAAGGATTCAATCATTCGCTCAGCTGTTCCACGTTCACGCACCACGATATCCACTGGCATCCCCTTCTCATTTACCAAGATACGAGCTTCAGATGTATCAAAGTTAAGGGCACCACGACGCTCACGCATGTCTTCTAAAATCTTATGCAGTTCTGCCATAGCTGATACAGAGTCCATGATTGGCTTAAACTGCCCAATCTTTTCTGGATTTCCAGCCAACATCTCATTGACATCACTGTAGGTCATACGGAAGGTTGTATTAATCACAGATTGGCAAATCTTATGATTAACCACCTTACCTTTTGGAGTAATCTCCATAATGGCTGACTGAGTCAAGCGATCAACATTGGGATTTAGTGAACAAATACCATTTGAAAGACGCTCAGGCAACATTGGCACCACACGGTCTGTCACATAAACCGAAGTCCCACGTGCTACGGCCTCACGGTTAAGAGCTGAACCTTCAGTGACATAGTAGGACACATCAGCAATATGAACACCAAGCTCAAAATTACCATTTGGCAAACGTTTAATATGGACCGCATCATCCAAGTCCTTAGCATCAGCTCCATCAATAGTAAAAGTCACCTCTTGACGAAGGTCAACACGACCAAGGAGGTCTTCCTGACTAGGTGCATCTGGTACAGCTTCTGCTTCCGCCATGACATCCTCTGGGAACTCTGAAACAATATCCATTGATTCTAAGACTTCCAAGACATCAATACCAGCATCCCCTTGATGACCAATAATGTCACGAACACTTCCTACGAAATAATCATAGTGACGGTTAGGGTATTTTTCAATATCAACCTTGATAATTTCAGTACCGTCTAGGGCAACTGGTTCTTTCTTAATATAAATTGGCTGCTGAATTTTTTGATTTTTAGACTTAATGTAACCAGCATAAGGTTCTTTCTCGTCGCTAAGGATAAATTTCCCTACAACAGTCTTAAGCGAACGTTCTACAATTTCAACAACTCGTGCTTCTGCTGCCGTCCCACGCAAACGATCCGCTGGCTTCTTGATAACAACAGCAACAGTATCACCATCAATGGCATGGCCAACATCATTACGACCAATGAACATATCATCTTCACTGTCATCGACATGCAAGAAACCAAAACCGTTCTTATTGGCACGGAAAACACCTTCAACAGTCACCTGATTTGGATTTTCTTTCTTAGGACGCAAGGAAACAGAGCCATCTCGATTAAAACGCAACTGCCCCTTACTTTCCATGGCTGATATGGCCTTGATGAGCTGAGGAAACTTTTCTCCCCCAGCATGATTAAGAGCCTGGGCAATGTCGTTTACACTGGATTTCCCATGCTCCTTCAAATAATTTATAATAGATTCTTTCATGATTTCCTTTTCTTTTATTTATTGACTATAACGCAAAAAATGAGCCAACCTCAGTCAGCTCATTACTTACTTGAGAGAATGGAAAGGACGATTGCATCTACAATCCATAGAAAAACCATGATTCCTGTAAAGCGTTGCATAAAGGCTTCAAAACCACGTGGTTTACTACGTTCAAATAGTGCTTCTGACCCACCACCATCAAAGACATTGCTACTTGGATTCTTTTGTGGCTGCATGAATACCGCAATCACAATAATAGCTGACATCACCAAGAGCAGCGTTAATAATAAGTCGTACATAGTTATTCCTCCGAAAAAGTCCTTTTTATTCTACCATAGAACCCTTTAAGATTCAACATGTAAGGTTACTTTTCTATCCTTGGGGCAGAATTTGGGTACCTGAATTTTCTCAGGATGATTTTGTTTATTTTTACTTGTGAGATAGTTGATGCTCCCACATTCACTACACTTTAAATTGATTTTAACTCTCACCTATATTCTTGACTCCTAGCGATTTTCTAAAGATAATTAAGGACCAGACAAAATTTCCAAAGACAATCATTGCGGTCACAAAGAAGACCCAGCGATAACCTAGTCCAGTCGCAACTGCTGAACCAACAAAAGGACCTAAAACTTGTCCAATGTATGAAAAGCTTTGATTAAAACTAAATATTCTTGAGATTCCTTCCTTGGGTGTCATCTTGGTCAATAAAGAATTGACACTAGGCATAAGGGTACCCACACCGAAGCCATAGGCAAAACGTAAGATACCCAATTGCAAGGCTGAACCGGCAAAACCACAAAGGAAATACAAGAGGAAGCTATAAAATAGCCCCATTAAAAGCAAGCGATGATTCCCAATACGGTCTCCCACTTTTCCCAGAAAAGGGGTACTCAAGAGACTAGAGAAGCCCATAGCAGAAACAATTAAACCTGAGTAAAAAAGGATATTGTCCCTCTGACCTAAATAACGAATATAAAGGGCCAACATAGGCGCAATCGATTGGGCAGAAATCTGGATAATCATACTGGTCACAAAAAGGCCAATCAACATAGATTTGCTGGGAATTTTCGCAAAAACCTGAGAAAGAGTCATCATCTCTCCCTTTTCGATAGGTTGAAAATTCTCTCGCAAACCAAAGACAGTTAAGAGACAGCAGATAAATAGAATGAGGCCCACCAATAAAAAGGTCCCTCTCATACCAAACGCCTCAGACAAGGTACCACCTAACAAAGGGCCAATCAGAACACCTGCCGTTAGACCCGTAGATAAGGTCCCCAGGGCATAACCAGAACGGTTCTGAGGAACCTGACTAGCAATTAAAGCTGTGGCATTTGGAACATACCCCGCAAACAAACCATTCAGCGTTCTTAAGAAAAGCAGCCAGAAAACATTTGGGACTAAGGCAAGACCTCCCATTGTAAAAGTCATCACCATGCTGGCTCTAATCATCATGGGCTTTCGGCCATAACGGTCAGCTAAGCGTCCCCAAATAGGAGAAACCAGGGCCGAGGCTAAAGCAGAGATGGCAACAGACAAACCAGTATACCATTCAACCATGTCTCCTTTAACACCTAGTTCCTCAATGTAGAGGGCCATGAAAGGCATAACAATGGAGAAACTAGCTCCAGTAAAAAAGGTTCCTATCCATGCAATTTTAAGGTTACGTTGCCAATCAGTACTTTTAAGCTCTTTTTGGCGCAAATAATCATCTTCTTTCTAAAATTCACTATCCATTATATCACAATGACTAGCTATGAGGAGCTAGGTAAATCAATTATTGCGCTCTTCACCTTCTCCTTCAAATCATCGAGACTACCGTTATTATCAAGAACCAAGCTGGCATAAGGCTTTTTCTCTTCTAAAGACATCTGGCTAGCGATACGCATACTAGCTTCCTTTGAACTTAAGTGATTACGTTTCATCAAGCGTTGGCGCTGGACCTCAGGTAACACTGCCACCAACCAAATCTGGTCAAACCAGTCCTGATACCCATTCTCAATAAGTAAGGGAATATCCATGAAAAAAACATCTTCTTTCTTGGCCAAACAATCCCTTTGAGTTGCTAGTTCCTCTCGAATAATTGTCCCTTGAATCTCAGCAGACCGATGTCTCATCTCCTCATTCGAAAAAATCAGTTGCCCTAGTTTAGGACGATTCAATTCTCCATTAGGAAGGAGAATCTCCTCTCCCAACCAATCAAGCAAGGCACTATACAAACGGCCTCCTTTGGCCTGCATATCGTGGACAAGCTGATCAGCATCAATGACCTTGTAACCTGCCTCTTTAATCATTTCAACAACCGTTGATTTTCCTGAAGCAATACCACCTGTTAACCCAATAATCATCGTTTCTGACAATGAGGACACAAATGTGTCCCTCTCCCTCCTAACTTGATTTTCTCAATTGTGCTTGCGCAGCGTGGACAAGGCTGTCCCGTTTTTCCGTAAACCTGCAAATAGTTCTGCATGGTTCCGTCCTCACCAAGGGCATTACGATAGGTCCTTATGGTTGAGCCACCTTTTTCAATGCCAAGCTGTAAAATGGCAATCGTTTGATCATGGACCCGCTTCATGGCTGCCTTGCTGAGTTCCTTTGCTGGCGTTTCAGGATGAACCTTGGCCGCCCAAAGCACCTCATCAACATAGATATTTCCTAGACCAGCCACCAATTTTTGCTCCAAGAGGAGACTTTTAATGGGCTTTGCAGAACTCATCAAGGCTCTCTCAAATAGAGCGTATTTAAAGGTCTTCTTAGTAGGCTCAGGACCAAGCTTTTTCCTTGTAAAATAAGTCTCCTCTTGACTTTTAGCCAATAAATCAAAGGTTCCAAACTTGCGGACATCTTGATAGACGAGGGTGGAGCCATCATCTAACTTAAAAAATAAGTGAAAATGCTTGTTGGTAGGAACTTGATCTGTAAACAGCAGGTATTTTCCCTCCATACGCAAGTGGGAAATCATAATCAACTGTCCAAAGTCAAAAATCAAGTACTTGCCTCTTCGTCGCAGGGCTTGAATGGTT
The DNA here is from genome assembly GCF_001837325.1 of Streptococcus sp. HMSC065H07. NCBI lineage: Bacteria > Bacillati > Bacillota > Bacilli > Lactobacillales > Streptococcaceae > Streptococcus > Streptococcus sp. HMSC065H07. The sequence goes on along the minus strand of NZ_KV832038.1, from coordinate 267,336 downwards.
TGACCAGGTAAATCAGTTAAAAAACTATCGTAGGAGGTCTTAATCATTTTTGGAACCTTGACCTCAAGCGACAAAATAGTCCGACCTACTACTAACCTTTCTAAACCTCGTCTAACCGTTTCTACCTCAGGTAACTCAGGCATCTGCTCCTCCTTCTAGCAAGAAAGCCGAGCAAGTGCCCAGCTTTTTAATATTCTTTTTCATTGTAACCAAAATCAGCCAAATCAAGTTTTTTATCACGCCAATTTTTCTTAACCTTAACCCAGGTTTCAAGGAAGACCTTGTCCCCAAGCATGACTTCAATATCTTTACGAGCAAGGGTACCAATTTTCTTGAGCATGGAACCTTGTTTACCAATAACAATCCCTTTTTGGCTGTCACGCTCAACCATGATTGTCGCACGAATATGAATCTTATCCGTGTCTTCATCACGCTTCATCTCATCAATGACAACCGCAACGGAGTGTGGAATTTCTTCACGTGTCAACTGAAGGACTTTTTCACGAATCATCTCTGATACCAAGAAACGCTCAGGGTGATCGGTGATTTGGTCCGCTGGGAAATATTGGAACCCTTCCTCAAGGTTATCACTCAAGACATCCACAAGGTGGGAAACATTGTTCCCTTGGAGGGCAGATATCGGAATAATCTCCTTGAAATCCATTTGTGTACGGAAATCGTCAATCTGCTCTAAGAGCTGATCTGGATGGACCTTGTCAATCTTATTGATTACCAAGATAACTGGAACTTTAGCTTGTTTGAGGCGTTCGATAATCATATTATCACCCTTACCACGAGGCTCATCCGCTGGTACCATAAAGAGGACTGTATCAACCTCACGAAGGGTTGAATAAGCAGATTCCACCATAAAATCCCCAAGAGCCGTCTTAGGCTTGTGAATCCCTGGGGTATCGATAAAGACAATCTGTTCCTTATCGGTTGTGTAAATTCCCATAATTTTATTACGGGTTGTTTGAGCTTTATCACTCATGATAGCAATCTTTTGCCCCATAACATGGTTCAAAAACGTTGATTTTCCTACATTAGGACGGCCGAGAATAGCCACAAATCCTGATTTAAATGTCATATAACTTCTTTCCTATTTCGTTTTAATTGAAAATTAAGTGCCAAATTTTGGGTATGAAAACAATCATCCCCGTAATGACTGCATAACAAGAAACCACTAAAACAGCACCAGCGGCCATATCCTTGGCATTTTTGGCTAGCATCGAAAAGTGATAATTACTAGCTAAATCGACAACATTTTCAATGGCAGAATTAACAATCTCTAGGGCAATTACGAGAAAAACTGCCATCAAAAGAAAGAGCCATTCTGTCGCAGACACACGGAAAATCAAGCCAGCCAATACCACCAAGATAGCTGAAACCAAGTGCTTGCGCATATTGCGTTCTTCTTTAAAAGCCGTTATTATTCCTGTCAGAGCAAACTCAAAACTAGCTGTAAATTCTCTATTTTTCCACTTTTTTTGTGGATTATTGTCGCGTAAGTCCATAAGCAGTCAAAATTTCTTCCTGTAATCCAAACATTTCCGCTTCTTCTTCTGGGGTGTAATGGTCATAGCCATTGATATGGAGAAAACCGTGAACAGCCAAGAAACCCATCTCACGTTCAAAACTATGTCCATAATCCTCAGCTTGTTCATGAGCCTTATCAACGGAAATAAAGAGTTCACCGATATAACTATCAAACTCTCCCATCATTTCAGCTAATTCAGGATTTTCAGCCAACTCTTCCTCATCAAAGCTAATATCTAATTCAGGCTTATACTCCAAACTAATGACATCCGTTGGACGGTCTGTATCACGATATTCCAAGTTTAGTTCGTGGCTGCGTTCGTTGGTTACAAATGTAACAGCCATTTCCTTGTCTTCCTTGCCAAGTTTTTCTGCTGCAAAATCTAGCAACTCCAAAGTTTGTTCTTTTAATTTCTCAGAGACTTGTCCAGTCTCGTCAATCATTTCAATATACATAAGATTCTTTAGGAACGGCTATGCTCACTTCAAGCACAGAACCGCTCGCTTCCTTTCACTAACTCATTAGCTTTTTATAGAAATACTCAAATACATAGAATCCTAACTTTGAGTATTTTTAGTTTAATATTAATCACCTCATTATACCATAAGGACACAGAAAAAGCAGACTTAAGCCTAATTGTCTGCTTTTTGTATGGCCTCTCCGTGAATCAATTTACTTATCCAAACTATCCTTAAGACGTTGAATATGAATGGTTAAATAGACCTGTTCGTCCAAACTCAATTCAAAAGTATAACCTGTCTTAATATAGTTAGCAATCTTTTGGGTACAGATAAAGGATTCTGGATAATTTACCCTAACCTGCTCGTAAAGAAAAGCATCATTTTTACCACCACTAACCCCACTCACAATCCGTTGCGCTAGATAGCGAAGATGTGTAATAAATCGGTTATAAGAGAAACTATCCTCCTCCAAATCACAACCAAAATGAAGACGGACAATGTCACTAATTCCAACCACAATTTAAGTCATCTGTCGGTCTTTTTCATGGAGACCCGCATCCTTTTGTGCATTGACAAAATGTAAAGCGACAGAGGCAGCCTCATCATCTGCCAATTTAACTTCTAAATCCTTGGCAATCAAACGAAGAGCTTGTTTTCCAATCTCATACTCCCGAGGGTAAAATTTTCGAACCTCCCAAGCCAAGGGATTCTGCAGAGGAATACCTTCTCCACTTCTTTCAATGGCGTAATGTAGGTGGTCAGCTAGGGCGATGAAAAAAGAGGGGTCAAACTTGGTTTGTAAGACAGCTTCAGCAAAAGTAAGGATATTCAAAAAGACCTGCATTTCACCTTCAGGCAAATTGACATAAACACGAGACCATTCATCTACTGCCTCTGTATTTTCCAAAACAAAAGTCTTTTCAATCTTTTCCTTATCAACAAAGTCTCCGACCTTCTTTTGAAAGCCCAGTCCCTTGCCCATGACAATGTATTCCACATTATTATCCAAAGCCTGAACAACATTGTTGTTTAAAATCTTTTCAATCTGCATCATGATCCCTCGTCATTAAAGCGTTTACTTTATTTTACCAAATTTTTAATGAGAAACCTACTTACTGCAAACGAAAAGCGCTGGACTTACCAACACTTTTCCTAAAGTTCTGTTCGATTTTCGATAGCTCTTAGCAAGGTCACTTCATCAGCATACTCGATGTCAGAACCAACAGCCAAACCACGCGCTAAACGAGTCACCTTGATTCCCGCAGGTTTGAGGACACGTGAAATATACATAGATGTTGCCTCACCATCTGCTGTTGCATTAGTAGCAATGATAACTTCGTCAACCTCGCTATCCATAAGACGAGTAATCAAACTTTTTAAGTTAATATCATCTGGTCCAACACCATTCATAGGGGAAATAAGCCCTTGAAGCACATGGTAGAGACCACGGTATTCCTGAATCTTTTCCATAGCTGAAACATCTTTGGAGTCTTCAACAACCAAAATCTTAGTACGGTCTCTCGTTTCATCTGTACAAATATTACAGGGGTCATCATCTGTCAAACGACCACAGACCGAACAATAAGTCAATTCACGTTTTGCTGCCAAGAGGTTTTTTGCGAAATCATTGACATCTTCATCAGACATGCTAATGGTATAAAAAGCTAGGCGTGTCGCTGTTTTAGCCCCAATTCCAGGGAGTTTTGAAAAGCTATCAATCAGCTTCGCAATTGGAGTAGGATAAAGCATGAAGGCCTCCTGTTCTTTATATTTTTTTATTCATCACTTATCTTTTGTCACTTTCATGGATAAGTCTTTACCCAAGAACAAATACTCAAACACTATATCACAGAAAAATCCCTCGTGCAAGGCACAAGAGATTTTCATATTTAGTGAGTATTTTGATAAAGCTCCATGATAGATTTTACCGCATTTTGTCGGGCCTTGCTCTTAGAATCTAGAGCGTGTGGATACATAATACCTACAGCCAGCTTAGTGCCATCTTTGGCAGTCGCATAGGCAACCGCATTAAGGTTAACCGTTGTTACAGAATTACCGGAACCATCCGTCGCATATGTTTCGCCTGTCCCTGTTTTACCACTAATCGGAATGATAGAACTTGCCATAGCTTTACCAGACGCAAGGCTAGAGCCAGAATTGACCACATCATTGAAACCTTGTTGGATAAGGCCTAATTGCTCAGAATCGAGAGGTAAGGTATTTAATACACGTGTATCTACCGTTGAAGCTAGAGTTCCTAGACTACCATTAGCTCCTGCATCGTAGATACCTCCAACAATATGGGGTGCTACACGTTTACCACCATTGGCAATTGAAGCAACATACTGAGCCAGCTGAATGGTTGTATAAGAGTCGTACTGACCAAAGGCCTCTGTCAAGACGTTGGCTACATTGTAATTCTTAGAAATGTAACCTTCTGATTCTCCAGGTAAATCAAGTCCTGTAGACACGCCCATACCAAAATCAGCATAGGTATCACGAAGTGTCATCATGGCCTTATCCATATTATCAGTCGACAAGGCCATACCTGGAACATACTGTTGGCCAAGTAGTTTAATTGCAATCTGTACCATATAGGTATTTGATGAGTATTCTAGAGCCTGTGTCGCGGTAATAGCACGGCTACCTTGGTCTGTAAACCAAGATGTGATAGGGGCTGAACCGGCAATGTTAATTGGTTGGTCAGTCAAGACCTGATTCCCATAGATAGCACCTGAACGCCAACCAGCAGTTAAGGTTGCCCCCTTAACAACAGATCCCGGAATGAAGACATCAGTGATTGTGCCTAAGGCATTGGCCTTAAAATCTTGTGCTCCTTGCTCGTGTTTTTGCCCTGCCATAGCAAGTACAGCACCAGTGTCAGCATTCATAACCACTGCATACATTCCTTCAGAATAGGTTGCTTTATTCTCTGAAATCTCTGAAGAAAGCTGTTGACCTAGGATATCTTCAACTCCCTTTTGGAAATCAAGGTCGATGGTCAACTGCAGATTGTTCCCCTTGCTACCCTTTTGAGTGATTTTATCACTAGCAACTTTGCCTTCCTTGTCTACTGTAATCTCACGAACAGTATGTTTTCCTTGTAGTTTCTCCTCGTATTCTTTTTCTAGATAAGACGTTCCTACACGGTCATTAAGAGCATACCCTTTTTTGAGGTACTCCTTGGCATCTTCTTGTGGCAAACCTGCTTCTGAGCTTGAGACTTTCCCGATGAGAGGTGACAAGGCTGAATCAACCGTATGACGTTCCCAATCCTTAGCAACCGTAATACCATTGAGTTCCTTCTGTTTAGCTGCTACAATCGCAATTTGTTCAGGCGTCAAGTCTCCTGTTTTCAATGTGACTGTTGAGAAATTAGAAACAGCATTCATCTGTGAGTAAATGTAGACAATCTTAAGCTCATCCTCAGTGTAATCCACTGCTTCATCAGGAACTGCATCAACAGCATTGTTGTAAATAGTAGCTTCAGCTAATTTATTACCAAATTTATCTGTTTTCTTGTCGTTTGGAAGATCATTAACAACACGCTTATAAGTGGCAGAATCCGCAAGATAGAAATCTCGTTTTTGACGTGCTGTTACCTTCGTTTCCGTCAGAGTCACCATGGTCGCCAACTTTTCAGCAACCTTCTTCATCGTATCTGATGACACCAAATTGCTACGTGTGAAGGTGATAACATCCTTACTCTGGTTGGTCGTGAGGGCAACCCCTTTAGCATCAAAAATTTGCCCACGTTCGCTTGCAATCCTAACTGTATACTTAGAATTATCCTCTAATTTCTTCGTATAAAACGATTTGTTATAAACCTGCATATAGGTCAAACGTGCAAAAAGCAACAAAAAAAGGACAAAGACTACACCAAAAAGCAAGTAAACACGACGGGAGATGTTTACTGGCTTTCTAGGTTTATTCGCTCGTTTTTCTTTTCGTTTTTGGCGCCGTTTTTCCCATTTTTGACTGAGTTTTTTCGAAAATGATGTCACTTTTTTTCCTCTATGTTCTCATAAAAATTCTCTTTTATTTTATCACAAATAAGCTTTAGCAAACTTAAAAAAATGTCGAAATCTAAAAAAACTTGCCTCAATATGAGACATGTTTTTTATATTATAATGACAACTTTTTCATCCAGCTAGGAATGGCTTTACTGATACGAGTCGGTAAAACCACATAGGCATTTTTAGCCAGATCATCTGCGATAGCTGAGTGAAGCCAGACAGCAACTGTAACTGCTTTATATGAGTCAATTGAAGCGAATTGGGCCAGAAAACCAGTAATCATACCAGCCAAGGTATCTCCCATGCCTCCTGTAGCTTGATAGGGCCCACCAACTTCTAAATGAGCTACTGTTTCACCTTGATAGACAGCGGTCTTGTGACTCTTGGCAACTAGGATTGTCCCAACTTGGAACTCTCCCAAGGCTTTCTGGGTGTTAGAGACTGTCTGCTCTGGAATCCTTAAACCAGACAAGCGTTCCCATTCTTTTTGATGTGGGGTAAGAGAAAGGTGACAATCTGGTAGGTCCTTCTTAGTCTTCTTAGCCAAAAGATTAAGAGCTGAACCATCAACAACCAAATTCTGATCTGCCTTAATATTTGCTAGCACTAAGTCCATAGCTTGACTAGCTGCACCATCCTCACCTAGGCCAGAACCGATTAATACCACATCAGCTGCCCTAAGATTCTCAAGAAATCTTTCAGTCTCCCTAAGGTCAAAAGCCATGGCTTCAGGGAGATGGGCATGAAGGGCTGTGATATTGTCACGATCCGTAGCCACTGTGACCAGGCCTGCCCCACTATTGACACAAGCTATGGCAGCCATAATAATGGCACCACCATAAGGGTAAAGCCCACCAACTAAAAGCACTCGACCGTAAGAACCCTTATGGGACTCTCTCAAGCGAGGTTTTATCACTTGCCTAGCTAAATCGTCATCAACTTTCATAAACTATCCTTTCGCACTACGAAGAGCAGCTTGATAGGTCTGTTCCATAAGCATGGTAATGGTCATAGGGCCTACACCACCTGGAACAGGCGTGATCATGCCAACCTTATCTTTCACTTGATCAAAATCAACGTCACCACAAAGTTTGCCTTCTTCATCACGGTTGATTCCCACATCAATGACAACGGCACCCTCTTTGACATAGTCTTCTGTTACAAATTTTGCACGTCCAATAGCTACAATCAAGACATCTGCCTTGCTACAAACCTTAGCCAAATGCGGTGTTCGTGAGTGGGTCAAGGTAACTGTCGCATTTTTTTCCAGAAGAAGCTGAGCCATAGGTTTACCAACAATGTTACTACGTCCGATAATAACTGCTGTCTTACCTTCCAATTCAACATTGTACTCACGAAGGATTTCCATAATCCCAGCAGGTGTGCAAGGTACCATTTGACGACGACCATTCCAAAGATTACCAGTATTCATAGGATGGAAACCATCGACATCTTTTTTAGGATCAATAGCCAAAAGAATACGCATTTCATTAATATGATTTGGCAATGGCAACTGAACCAAAATACCATGGAAAAGCGGATCCTGATTATATTGTTCAATAACTTCAATCAATTCTTCCTCGCTGATACTTTCAGAAAGGTTGACTGTCTGGCTATGGAAGCCTGCCTTTTTAGCAGCACGTTCCTTGTTGCGCACATAAACCTGACTAGCCGGGTTGTCACCAACCATAATTACCACTAGTCCTGGCACAATCCATTCCTTTTCTTTAAGGCGTTCTACCTTTTCTTGCAATTGATCCTGCATTTTAGCAGCTAGGGCCTTACCATCCATTATTATCGCCATGGGTGTTCTCCAATACATACTTTTTTTCAATTATACCATAGTGAGAGCTCTTTGTGACTAAATTTTCAAAAAGACATCTTAAATACGAAACTAAAAAAGCTGGAATCACCTTCCAACTTTTTTCTGATTATGCTTCGTGACTAGTCCACAAAACCATTTTGCTGACTCCAGCCCTTAATAACCTTCAAGGTCTTCTGCTGGAATTTGCCACTTTCATACATGTGATCTGCACCCGTTAAGGAGACAAGAACGGAATCACGGTAGTTCTTAGCCGTTCTTCTGGCAATATTAGGATGAGTCATCTTATCCTTGGTTCCTGAAATAACGAGAACAGGACATGAAATCCGACTAAAGTCAACGTAAGCTGCTTTTGTCTTATCAAACCAATGAAGAGCCATCTGAGTATAAACTTTTCCTGATTCAGGAACCAAATCAGCAAAAACTTCCTCTTTCAAAGATTCCTCTTGTTCATTCATGCAATACTTGAAAAACTCCTTTTTATACGGAGGCATGGCTTTTTTCCAAAATCCCCAGCGTAAAAAGTGTTTGCCAAAACAAGCTAACATGGATGGATAAAAGGCAAAAATATCTGCTGTCGGAGCAGGCCCCATAAGAATCATACCAGCAACCTCTGTCTTTTCAGCAACCATTTGAGCCACCAGACAACCTAAAGAGTGTCCCAAAATAAGTGGTGGTTGGTCTAGACTTTCAATCAAAGCCACTAAATCATCTCGATAGTCCTGCAAGGTAACAGTCCCAACCTTAGCTAGGCACTCTTGATAAGGTAGGTCATGGTAACGAAAGCTAGGTGTATGCACCTTATATCCCATTTGACGTAGACCTGTCGCAAATTCTCCCCAAACATTGCCATCACACCAGGTCCCATGAATTAGGACAATCTCTTTGTTCAAAACCATTCCTTATACATCTCCCTTTTTTGTTAAAAATTTAGATTATTTACCTATCTTATAGTATCACACTTCCAACCTAGATACCTTTATACATTTCTTACAATCGTAAGAAAATGGTCTCTTAAATGAATAAGAGACCATTTTTCTATATATTATTTTATTAGCGATTAGCCTTATGCATTTCTTCCTTAACCGGACAAGAACACTCGCAATCGCCACAAGATCCTTTTCCTTTGATATAGTGACGGATGCCAAGACCAGCTAAAGCAAAAATAATGAAAGCAATGATAAAGGTAGACATAACAATTCCTCCTAAACCTAAATATGAGCTTCTTGAAGATTATCCAAGCTAATGATTTGATCCTTAATCTGACGTGGTTTACGAACAACAAAGTAAATCATCGTTACTAACAGCAAGAAAGCAACAAAAGTCCAAATTGTCATTGACTTGCCGTACAGGATGACTTGGCCAAACTGGTAAAGGATTAAACTCACACAATAAGCTAGACCTGTTTGGAAACCGATAGCCCCAACCGTCCATTTAAGATTGGCCATTTCACGCTTAATAGCTCCAATAGCCGCAAAACATGGCGCACAAAGCAAGTTAAAAATCAAGAAGGAATAGGCAGCTAGGGAAGAATAATCTCCTCGCAGAGCCTCAGCCAGACCCGCCTCACTGCTATTATGATAGAGAATACCAAAGGTGGCAACAACGGTCTCCTTGGCAGCTAAACCTGTGAGAGCCGCAACTGTTGCCTTCCAATTTCCAAATCCGAGTGGGTCAAAAATCCAAGACAAGCCCTTACCTAAAGTCGCCAAAATGCTAACTTCCGTATCTACAGTATGTAGGGTAAAGTTGTAGTTAGACATAAACCAGATAAGAACGGTCAAACTGAAAATGATGGTTCCCGCACGTTTGACAAAACTCATAGCCTTACCAATAGCATAACGCAAGACCGACATGGCTTTAGGCCAGTGATAGGCAGGCAATTCCATAATAAACGGACTGGTTAAACCACCTAAAAAACTCGTCTTTTTGAGGGCAATACCCGATAGGATAATAGCAGCCATCCCAATAAAATAGGTACTTGGTGCTACTAAAGAATTACTAGGGAAGAAAGCTCCAGCAATCAAGGCAATAATTTCCAACTTGGCCGAACAAGGCATGAAGGTTGCCGTCATAATGGTAATGCGACGGTCCCTTTCATTTTCAATAGTTCGACTAGACATAACCGCTGGAACCCCGCAACCTGTCGAAATCAACATGGGAATAAAGGATTTTCCAGAAAGCCCAAAACGTCGGAAAATACGGTCCATAACAAAGGCAATACGACTCATATATCCAATGTCCTCAAGCACACCCAAACAGATAAAGAGCACAAAAATTTGAGGAAGGAATCCTAGTACTGTCCCAATCCCAGCGACGATTCCATCAACAATCAAAGACTTAAGCCAGTCCTGAACTTGAAGAAAGTCAAGACCAGAAGTTACCAAATCTGGAACATACTTACCAAAAAGCACATCGTTAGCCCAGTCTGTCCACATAGTTCCAACAGTTTGGATAGATAAGAAATAAACCAAATACATAACTGCTGCGAAAATTGGTAAAGCCAAAATACGGTTGGTAACAATCCTATCAATCTTATCTGACAAGGTCAGGGCAAAATCTTCCGTATGACTTTGAGCCATCTGACAAACACGTTCAATAAAGGCATAACGCTCATTAATGACAATTGACTCCGCATCTTCTGTGAAAATTTCCTCAGTGATACGAATGATATCTTTGATTTCTTTTCGTTGGAATGGGGACAAGTCTAGCTCAGCCTCAACTAAAGCATCGTGTTCAAAGAGTTTAATGGCATAAAAACGCGCAGACCTTTGTGGCACCGAATTTCCCAAGACTTCCAAAATTTGTGAGATAGCAGCTTCTAACTTATCGTCATAAATTGGAAAGGCAATATCACCGACTGTAGAAGTCGTCGTATGGGCTGCCTTCTTCACTACCTGATCCACACCAGTTTGCTTGAGAGCACTAGTAGCTACTACTGGGACGCCTAGATGATAAGATAATTTATCAACATTAATTTGTTTTCCCTGAGCCTCTAAAACATCACTCATGTTAAGTGCTAAAGTGACTGGAATACCTGTCTCAATCAACTGCGTTGTTAGATAAAGGTTACGCTCCAAATTTGTCGCATCGACTACATTTAAAATGCTGTCGGCCCTTTGGCTCAACAAATAGTCACGCGCTACCTTTTCTTCAGGGCTATAGGGCGACATTGAGTAAATCCCTGGTAAATCCTGGATTTCTAAATCCTTATTTTTTTTGACCAGACCACTTTTTCGTTCTACAGTTACACCCGGCCAGTTACCAACACGCTGATTGGTCCCTGTTATCAGGTTGAATAAACTGGTTTTACCACTATTAGGATTACCTATTAATGCAATTTCTGTCATTTTTCCTCTCCCTCGTCCAGCATGACCACACTAATCATTTGCGCTTCCGACTTGCGTAAGGTTAATTCATACCCTCTCAAGCTAATTTCTAGAGGATCTCCTAAAGGGGCTACCTTACGCAATAAGACCCGAGTACGCTTTGTAATTCCCATATCCATAAGACGCCGTTTGGTCTCATTTGCTGAAAAAATATCAGTAACGATAGCCGAACGTCCAACTGGTAATTCAGAAAGAGGTATCTTTTCCTGATCTTCCTCTGCAGGTGCCAAATCAATCTTATCTAGAATCGAAGCATCAAAGGCTAAGCGACTCCCCTTTACGATAATAATAGCACTATTCTTGGTCTTAGTTACCACCTCAATCATTTCACCGGCAGCCAGCCCTAGGTTAGATAAGTGCAAAAGACTATCCTTAGGGAGGTTAATGCCAAGAATCCGATAAGGCGTTTTTAAGGCCGCATCATATATGAGCATTTTTCTTGACCTACTTTATTATTTTTGATATGGCATCATTATAGCATATTTATCCATCTTTTCCGCAATATTATCCTAAACAAGAATGATTCTAGAAAAGCAGAACACAAAAAGAAAAGGCCGGAAAAGTTCCAGCCTTCACAAACAATGTATACATACTTAATGAATATCTTACAAAACCTTACTCAAGAAATCCTTAGTACGATCTTCCTTAGTATTGTCGAATATCTCTTGTGGTGTACCTTCTTCGACAATAACACCGCCATCCATAAAGATAACACGATCAGCCACCTCATAAGCAAAGCCCATTTCGTGGGTAACGATTGCCATTGTCATCCCTGATTTAGCAAGGTCTTGCATAACTGATAGAACTTCACCAACCATTTCTGGGTCAAGTGCTGATGTTGGTTCGTCAAACAAGAGAACGTCTGGATCCATAGCCAAACCACGTGCAATCGCAATACGTTGTTGCTGACCACCTGATAGACTTGTTGGGTAGGCATCTGCCTTATCTTTCAAGCCAACCTTTTCTAAAAGTTCCATAGCCTTTGCTTCTGCATCAGCTTTAGAAACACCCTTGGTTTTAATCGGTGACAAGGTGATATTTTCCTTAACGGTCATGTTCGGGAAGAGGTTAAACTGTTGGAAAACCATTCCCATTTTTTCACGCATTTTGAAAATGTCGTTATTCTTATCTGTAATATCCACACCTTCAAAAGAAATAACGCCTTTTGTAGGTTTCTCAAGTAAGTTCATTGAGCGTAGGAAGGTTGATTTTCCTGATCCTGAAGGACCAATGATAACCACTACTTCACCCTTTTTAATATCTAGATCAATCCCTTTGAGAACTTCATTCTTACCAAAATACTTGTGAAGATTTTTAATCTTAATAATTGTTTCTGCCATTATTTACGTCCCTCCCCAAGTCGTTTTTCCATTTGTTTCAAGAGTGCCGTCATAGCTGTTGTTACAATCAAATAATAGAAGGCTGCGAACAAGAGCGGCGTCAAAGTCAAGTAGGTCGTTGTTGCAACAGTTTGTGCACCATTCCACAATTCCATAACCCCGATGGTTTGCAAGAGTGAACTATCCTTGATAATAGTGACAAACTCGTTACCTAAGGCAGGCAAGATATTTTTAATAGCTTGAGGCAAGACCACATAACGCATGGTATTCCATGGACGGATACCAAGTGAGTAGGCTGCTTCAATCTGGCCTTTAGGAATAGACTCGATACCTGCACGTACGCTCTCAGAAATATAAGCACCACTGTTCAAAGAAAGGACGATAATACCCGGAACGATACGTGACAAATCAAGGTTTAAAATCCCAAACTGCACAGTTGGAAGGTTCATGTGGATGAGGTTAAAAGCAATCATAATCTGCACAACCATAGGAGTCCCACGGAAAACCCAAACATAAAGGCTTACTAGCCACTCCAAAGGTTTGATTCCAGAACGCTTGGCCAAGGATACCAAAACCCCGAGGATGGTTCCGAAGAAGACCACGCAGACCGAAATCATAATTGTTACTAAGACACCATAGTTAAAGTAAGACCAAAACTGCGGTAGAAATGAAAAATTCATCTAGATACTCCTTACTAATATTCTTCAATATTATATCAGAAGACTGTATAAAAATAAAGTATTTTCTTATAAATGCGATATTTCAGTATAAAAACTAAGTTATAGACATCGCTATCAAATCTCTCAAGCAAGACACCTCAAGTCCTCCTAAGATGACATCTTCCCAAAAGGTTTGTCAATGATTTCAAATACTGCCTATTTTGGTAACCCATACAAGCATTACCCGATGCTTTCATCCTGATAAAAATGCCTGAAACTATCGAGTTTCAGGCATTCTGAATTTTTGGAACCTTGCAAAGTCCCCAAATGATTTATTAGTAAAGCAAATCGTAGATTTCCATTGCAATCAAGTCGATGCTATCAAATGAATAAGATTCACGTGCTTCAACGTCACGCAATGTGAAAACTGGACCATTTTCAGGATCGTTGCTAAATGATACCTCGGCAACAACCACTCCTTCACGTTCGAAATTACGTTTCAAATTACCACCATCAGCCGCCATCATTTCAAGACGGTTAATGATTCTCACCAAATGTGATTCCATGTTATTTCTCCTATTAATTGTGTATTTCTTACTTATTTTATCACACTTATGGGAAAAATGGGGGAATTTTAAATATTTTTCAAGGAATTGTACATAATAGCCTTGATAGAATGCATACGATTCTCAGCTTCTTGGAAGATGATATCACTGTATTTTTGGAAGACTTGATCAGTGATTTCTAACTCTGCCAAACCATATTTGTCATAGATTTCTTGCCCAATTTGGGTATTAAGATCATGAAAGGCTGGGAGACAATGCATAACGATGACATCTGGATTTTCCGTCTTGGCAAGTAGGTCTTCATTAATTTGATAAGGCAGGAGTAAATCAATACGAGATTTAAAGTCTACTTCTTCACCCATAGATACCCAGACATCTGTATAAAGCATATCCACTCCCTTAACCTCTGAAATATCATCTGTAATGGTTAAATCGGCACCATTATTATGTTTCTGAGCTAGAGCTACAATTTCATCTTCGGGTTGCAGCACCTCTGGGGCAATAATCTTAACATTAACCCCTAAAATAGCCGAAGTGACCAAAAGTGAGTTGGCCATATTATTTCTACCATCTCCAATATAGGCAATAGTCAAGCCTTCCAAACTACCAAAACGCTCCTTCAAAGTCATGAAATCCGCAATCATTTGCGTTGGATGCCAGGTATCCGTCAAACCATTCCAGACCGGAACTCCTGAGTACTTAGCCAAATCCTCGACATCTTCTTGCTTAAACCCACGGTATTCGATTCCATCAAACATAGAACCAAGCACCTTGGCTGTATCAACTACAGATTCCTTTTTACCTAACTGAATGTCTCCAGCACCAAGGTAGGTCACATTCATACCTAGGTCCTGACCAGCCACTGTAAAAGCTGAGCGAGTTCTTGTGGATGTTTTTTCAAAAATCAAGGCAATATTTAAGCCATCTAAATATTTATGCGGAATTCTCTCCTTCTTTAACTGTTTAAATTTTATAGATAAATCGATCAACTCCTCAAGTTCCTGCTTGGTAAAGTCGATTTCTTTCAAAAATGATTTAGCTTGTGTCATAGGTATCTCTCTTTCGTTCTGAATAATATAAAAACATTATATAATATTTATACATTTTAGACAAGCGTTTTTGAATTAAAATTCAACGTTAGCACTCTTGTTAAGAGAGTGCCAAACCTAGATGCTTTTTACTTGCAATCTACCTTCCGCATGCTATAATGGAGTCATAGATTTGACCTTTTTTGACCAAGATTGTTTTCAATAAAGGTCTTTCCCAATTCAGATAGAAAAGAGGTACTGATATGCTCTGTCAAAACTGTAACCTTAATGAAGCTAGTATTCATTTGTATACCAATGTAAACGGTAATCAGCAACAAGTTGACCTCTGTCAAAATTGTTATAAAATCATGAAATCTGACCCAGAGAACCCCCTCAATCAATTCAATCAAACAGGAGGTTCCAACTTCTTCGATGATTTCTTCAGCGACCTAAATAACTTCCGTTCTTCTAACGGCGATCTTCCCAATACACCTCCAACACAAGAAGGTGGTAACCGAGGAAACGGTGGCAATACACAAGGGCCAGGCCGTCCAGGAGGACCACGCCAACAAGCTCCTCAACAGCCACAAGGTCTTCTTGAAGAGTTCGGCATTAACATCACTGACATCGCTCGTCGTGGAGACATTGATCCTGTTATTGGTCGTGACGAGGAAATCATTCGTGTCATCGAAATTCTTAACCGCCGTACCAAGAACAACCCCGTCCTCATCGGTGAACCCGGTGTCGGTAAGACTGCTGTTGTTGAAGGCCTAGCTCAAAAAATCGTTGACGGTAGCGTGCCACAAAAACTCCAAGGCAAACAAGTCATCCGTCTTGATGTGGTCAGCCTGGTTCAAGGGACTGGTATTCGTGGCCAATTTGAAGAACGCATGCAAAAACTCATGGAAGAAATTCGTCAACGTCAGGATGTTATCCTATTTATTGATGAAATCCATGAAATCGTAGGAGCTGGTAATGCTGGTGATGGCAATATGGATGCTGGAAACATCCTAAAACCTGCTCTTGCTCGTGGAGAACTTCAACTGGTCGGAGCAACAACACTCAACGAATACCGCATCATCGAAAAAGATGCCGCCCTAGAGCGTCGTATGCAACCAGTTAAGGTTGACGAACCAACGGTTGAGGAAACTATCACTATTTTGCGTGGGATTCAGCCTAAATATCAAGACTACCACCACGTCAAATATACGGACGAAGCGATTACTGCAGCTGCAGAATTGTCCAACCGCTACATTCAAGACCGCTTCTTGCCAGACAAGGCCATCGACCTTCTGGATGAAGCTGGTTCGAAGATGAACTTGACCCTCAACTTTGTTGATCCTAAAGATATCGACAAACGTTTGATTGAGGCTGAAAACCTCAAGGCTCAAGCTACTCGTGACGAGGACTTTGAAAAGGCTGCCTATTTCCGTGACCAAATTGCCAAATACAAGGAAATGCAAAAGCAAACCATCAAAGACCAGGATATGCCTGTCATCACCGAAAAACATATCGAAGCTATTGTGGAACAAAAAACCAATATTCCTGTCGGTGATTTGAAAGAAAAAGAACAATCACAACTTCTTAGTCTTGCCGATGATCTTAAATCACATGTTATCGGACAAGATGCTGCAGTTGATAAGATTGCTAAAGCTATCCGCCGTAATCGTGTTGGATTGGGTGCTCCAAACCGCCCAATTGGTAGCTTCCTCTTCGTAGGTCCTACAGGAGTCGGTAAAACTGAGCTCTCTAAACAATTGGCTATTGAACTCTTTGGTTCAGCTGACAGTATGATTCGTTTCGACATGTCAGAATACATGGAAAAACACGCTGTTGCTAAATTGGTTGGTGCCCCCCCAGGATATGTTGGTTACGACGAAGCTGGTCAGTTGACTGAAAAAGTCCGCCGTAATCCTTATTCACTTATTCTTTTAGATGAGGTTGAAAAAGCTCACCCAGACGTTCTTCACATGTTCCTCCAAGTACTTGACGACGGTCGTTTGACTGATGGTCAAGGGCGCACTGTAAGCTTCAAGGATACCATCATCATCATGACATCAAATGCTGGTACTGGTAAAGTTGAAGCTAGCGTTGGCTTTGGAGCTACTCGTGAAAATCGTACCAATTCTGTTCTTAACCAACTTGGAGATTTCTTCAGTCCTGAATTTATGAACCGCTTTGACGGTATTATCGAATTCTCTGCCCTTAGCAAAGAAAATCTCCTTACTATCGTGGACCTCATGCTTGATAATGTCAACCAATGCTTGGCTAACAACGGTATCCACCTCAGTGTAACTGAGAAAGTTAAGGAAAAATTGGTTGATCTTGGTTACGATCCTAAGATGGGTGCTCGACCACTACGTCGTACTATCCAAGATCACATTGAAGATGCTATTACCGACTTCTACCTTGAAAATCCAAACGAAAAAGATCTCAAGGCAGTCATGACTTCAAAAGGCCACATTACCATTAAGTCTGCTAAAAAAGCCGAAAAAGCTACTCAAAAAGCTGAGGCAGCAAAAGAATCTGATTAAACAAATAAACCAAGTCATTACGACTTGGTTTATTTATCTTTTCATTTCCTATTTTCAAATTTATCCCTAATTCTGCCTAAATCAATAGGAAAATGAGCAAAATTTTAGTATAATATAGGCAAATAAACGTAAGGAGCAACTCATGAATCCAACATTTGGTGACAAGGTTGAGGGAGCTCATTATCAAACACGTTACGGTGTTTATGCTGTGATTCCTAACCAAGAAAAGACAAAGATTATTTTAGTCCAGGCTCCTAACGGAGCTTGGCTTCTCCCAGGTGGAGAAATCGAAGCAGGCGAGGATCACTATAGCGCATTAGAACGCGAGTTAATTGAAGAACTTGGGTTTACAGCCACTTTAGGACAGTACTATGGCCAGGCTGATGAATACTTCTATTCAAGCCACCGTGACACTTACTATTACAATCCAGCCTATATTTATGAAGTTGTAGATTTTTCAAAAATTGGCAAACCTCTCGAAGATTTCAATAACCTGGCCTGGTTTCCAATTGATGAAGCCATTGCTAAACTTAAACGTGGCAGCCATAAATGGGGAATCGAACAATGGAAAGCAAACAACATAACAACTGGCAAATCTTAGGAGGAAACTATGAAACTCATTAATACGACCCGTACACACCAAGAACTCGTTCAAAACCAACTAGACAACACGGATGCCTTTCTCGTAGAGACCTACTCTGCTGGGAATACTGATGTTGTCTTTACACAAGCACCTAAGCATTATGAACTCTTGATTTCAAATAAACATCGTGCTGTTAAAGACAACGAATTAGAAGTTATCCGTGAATTCTTCCTCAAACGAAAAATCGACAAAGATATCGTTTTGATGGACAAACTTAGAACAGTACACACTGACAAATTGATTGAGATTTCATTCCCAACAACTGTATAAGACAGAACAAGCAATGGCCAACACCACTGCTTGTTTTTTAGTATGTCACAAAGCTTTCGAAGCTTGATCCAGAACTTCCATAACCTGACGACTATGTTCCAACTGCTGGGCAACACTGTCAAAATCCTTGGTCGCCACCATCTTTTCAAAAGCTACAAATTCATCATACATACGATGTTGTGGACTATTAAGATTGACAACTCTCTCTTTCTGACCATTGAGAGTGACTCCAATTTCAGGAAGAGTGTTGGTTGCACCAAAAATAGTAATAGCTCCCTTATCCCCTTGAATAGTTGAACGAATCTCCGCACTACAGTCTTTAGCTCCAATGGCAACAGCCTTAAAGTTACCATAGTCCAAAACTAGAATTCCTGACGTATCCACTCCTCGCTCCACATTAGGTAGATATTCCACACGATTAGGCTTACCAAAAAGGCCAACAAGAAGGTGAATATTATAGATATTAAGATCTCTAAGTGCTCCCCCACCCATTTCAGGGTTGAAGACAGGAGCAATTTCCCCATGTTTGAAGGCATCGTAACGTGATGAATATTGGGAATAATTGATATTCACAATCTTAATATCCCCAATATCAGACAAGGCTTCCTTAATCGCTGTAAAATTAGCCAAATATTGATTGGTAATAGCCTCCATCAAGAGTAGCTTTTTTTCTTGAGCAAGCTTAGCTAGCTCTTCAAACTCTTCTAAATGAAGGGTGAAGGGTTTCTCACAGATAACATGCTTTCCAGCCAAAAGTGCTTTCTTAGCATAGTCATAGTGGGTATGATTGGGCGTTCCGACATAAATCGTATCAACTTCTGGATTAGACAAAATTAACTCATAATCACTAGTCGCCTGAGATAAGCCATATTGTGTAGCTAGGGCTTCTGCCTTATCGAGCGATCGTGGTGTCGACATTATAGCCTCCAGCTCAATTCCCTCAATAGTCGTTAACACAGGAAGAACCTCTGTCACAATCATTCCTGTCCCTAATAATGCAAGTTTCATCAACTTACCTCCTTCTTCCTCTAAACTCTCTTACTATACGGCGTAATTCTATAAACAGAACTATAATGAAAGAGGACTCAAATAGAAACCCTCTAAAATTTAAGAACGGCCAAGCAGTTTCTTAACTCCTTGAATCGCTTTATATTTAAGCGGTTGTGGATAATAACGGAAGGTTCCCATCTTGCGAACGATATAACCATTAAAGTTTTGTTTAAATCGCAAAACCCCATCTGAACCATCAAAGATCCCCATAATACCAAGGAAGTTATAGAAAGTAATCTCACGTTTAATGGCTTGGGTCATCACATACTCTTGTAAGAGTGCTGGCGCATAAAACTTATTAAACTCCGGATAAGATCCACTAAAAAGATAAACAGCTTCTTGAGGAGTATAGACAAAAAGACTGCCAGCCAAAACAATATCTTCCTGACCATATTTATCAATAAAAGCAGTCGCTTCGCCCTTTCGAACATCAAAGGTCTCAAACTGACTTGATAACTCTCTTAATTGGTTTTGTTTTTTCTCAGATTTTGGGTTAGCCTCTAAATCAGCCTGTAATTTGACAATTCTAGCTCCTAACTTCGCTTGATCACTTTCCAAATGGTTATAGTAATCCTGAAAATTCAAGGTAGCCACCATAAAATCAGCATTGTCACCAAAAGCATCATAAAAATCTTGGTAATAATCTAGGGACTTGTCACTATACTCACGACGATCAGAGGTCGCCGAAGTGATTTCTTTAAAAATAGATAACTCATCACGTTTCAGTTTTTTCAACTTAATCCCGAAAGTTTTGGCTTTTTTAACCAAAGGCTTCCCTTTTTTACTGAAAGACTTGATAAGATCTTTTTCTTCAATCCCAGATAAATCCTTAACATAGTGCCAGTCAGGCTCACCACCAGGATAACCTGTCTGTAAACCATCAAAGCTATAGCCTAAATCTGTCAATTGACTAATCAATTGCTTCTGCTCTTCACCAGTTGGTTCACCATTACTATCAAAAGTTTGATAAGTATCATAAGGCTTGATTAACAGCTCAAGAGCACCATTTGCCTTAGCATAATCCTTCAAACCCTGATAAAAGTCACTCAGATGAGCTGTATTTAAGTGAATCGGTCCACAATTCACCTCCATACGAAGCCCACCAGTCATAGGCATGCTGTAGACAATTGCTGAGACTTCTAGTTGTTTTCCTTCTTTCCAAGCGACATAGCTAATGCTAAATCCACGTTTTTCAAGAAGCTTAGCCATTTCCTCCGTTTGCATAAAAGAACGCTCAGACACTTGTTGAGCATGTGTGTTAAATTCTTCTTTAGTTACTTGAATGAAGCTCATTTTTTTCCTTCCTAAAATGGATAAAGTAAATGACGAGTGAGATAAAGAGCAAGATGGCAAGTACTGCCACTAATGGTATTCGAATCGGACGGATATTAAGCAACAAATCTCCACTAACTGCATAAACAATCGAGACTGGCGTCACTCCAATAAGGGTTGCTAAAATCCTCGTCCTTGTGGGTAAATTCATCTGAACACAGGCATAATTGACCAGAGCTGATGGTATAAAAGGAATAGAGAAGGCTAAAGAAATCCCAATAAAACGATGCTTAAAGTTTTCAATATAGTTTAGGAGTTTCTCCATACGTTTGGACTTCTCTGGCTTTTCAAGTCTTCTCAGAATTTCAAAACTAGTCAAATTTCCAAAAGTATTACCAATAATATTCATCGGAATCGCAAGCAAAGGGCCATAGAGTAGCCCAACAAAAATACAAAAAATAGAACTTGAAACTCCAGGAATAGCTGATGACAAAATCATAAGACTAATAAGGATAAGTGCATTTTGGAAATTAGCCTGCTTAAAAACTTCTCTTAAAAAGGCTTGATCATGCTTAGCGTTGATCCATTCCTTGATTAAGGGGATGAAGTTATTTAAAAGAGGCCATAAGAACACCAGTATTAAACCTGCTATCCCTATAAAAAATAGTCTTTTTTTGGTCATTACATCTCCACAATTTTAATCACTCCTTTTATTATAACAAAAAAATGCCTTCATTGATTTAGAAAGGCATTTTTTACTGTGATTACTTGTTAATCAAATTTGCTTGTGACTTGTTTTCCAAGGCACCATTTTTAAAGTTAAGGGTAAGGCTACCTGTTTCACCCTTCTTAGCGACAAGATTCGAAGACCAGAGAGCCTGTGTCATTGTTGCATCTGAAGAGACAGCGATTGAATAAACATCGGGTGTGCCAAGCGTTTTGACAGCATCATCATAGCTAGTTCCATTTTTGAGGTTTTCATACACCTTCAGTGTGATTTTAGGATCACGGACGTAAGAAAAGTTTGAAATTGACTTAACGACAGTGCTATTGTTAAAGAGTTTCGCTGTAACCACAACATTGTCATACTGCCAATTATAAACATCAAGCTTAGCATCTCCTGCTTGCTCTTGACCAGTTGATGAGGGTTCACCAAACCAGCCCTTCAAGCTATCAAGATTTGAGCCTCCTGAGAATTCTTGAGAAGCATTTGCCATGGTGATTTTATCAAAATTCTGGCGAACATTCCCATGCTTAACAGTTAAAATCTTTGAAGCCTCATTATCCAGAGATCCCTTCGTCTCAGTTTTAGACGAAGATTTTCCACAAGCAGCTAGAGTAAAAAGTGAGAGACCTAAAACGGTCAAAGACAAAAGTTTTTTCATAATAAATTCCTATATACACAAATAAAAGGCTGACGCCTCAAGTATTTATGGAGCCGGTGGGAGTCGAACCCACGTCCAAACACCTGCCAACATATTCGTCTACAACCATAGGTTATGTCTTTCATTTAACAGATAGACGACACATAACTCAAGCCTTCTATCTGCGAGCCTATAAATCTCTTTTCAACCAGCTAGGCAATGGTCAAACGTAGCTTATAAATCAATAAAACCTCTAAACAAACATAAGCAATCTGCTAGAAGTCACGCGAGCAGGTGTTTAGGCTGCTACAGCGTAAGAATTAGTATTTTTTGCAGTTATATTTAACTGAGCGTTTACGTCGCCACACGAGTCGCAGAATATGCCTCATAATGCCTGTCGAATCCGTAACGACCCCAATATGAGATACTGAGTATTATATCAAATTATTTAATAAATTGCAAAAGATTAGCCAAACTGTCTCCCCCAATAAATCCACTATAGAGACGCTAATACAGTAGTCAACTTTGATTTTAGGATAAGCTAGTAGCCATTCATCTGTATGTTTGCCTTTTTCCTTTCAACACTAAAAGATTTTACATAATAATTTCTCTAAAACTTAGCAAGAAAAAAACGTTGAGCGAACAAGTCTTTCAACGTTTTTCTTTTTGCACCCTAAGGGAATCGAACCCCTATCTCAAGAACCGGAATCTTACGTGATATCCATTACACTAAGGGTGCTAACAGTATACTATTATAGCATACTCTAAAATAGAAAAAAAGACATGTTTCCATGCCTCTTTTTTATCTTACAATTCGATATCTCCGAAAAGATCCGCCATTGAGAATCCAGATTGAGTTTCTGGAAGTTCGTAGTCACGTTTTTCTTGACGTTTTGGACGACGTGGACGTGATTGACGTTTTTCGTTGTTTTCGCCTTCAGCGTTAGCTGGACGTTCTTCAAGAGCTTTGATAGAAAGCGATACACGTTCTGCATCAGCGTTTACTTCAAGAACTTTAACAGTAACGTCTTGACCTACTGAAAGAACATCTTTTGGATTTTCTACACGTTTGTGTGAAATTTGAGAGATGTGAACAAGTCCATCGATACCTGGCAATACTTCAACGAAAGCACCGAAGTCAGTCAAGCGTTTAACTTTACCTTCGATTACATCACCAGCAGCAAGTTTTTGTTCAACGCCATCCCATGGTCCAGGTGTTGTTGCTTTAAGTGAAAGTGATACACGTCCTGCTTCTTCGTCGATAGCAAGAACTTTAACTTCAACTTCATCACCTACAGATACAACTGATTTAGGTGAAACGTTACGTTCGTGAGACAATTCAGTCACGTGAACAAGTCCGTCAACACCACCAAGGTCGATGAAAGCACCGAAGCTTGTCAAACGAGCAACTTTACCAGTTACGATTGAACCAACTTCAAGTTTAGAGAAGACTTCTTTACGAGCTTCTGCAGCTTCTGCTTCAACAACTTCACGACGTGAAAGGATGAAACGGTTTTCAGCTGGATCAACTTCTTTAATTTTAGCGTCAAATTCTTGACCTACAAATTGTTCAGTGTTACGAACAAAACGAGTATCGATCATTGAAGCTGGAATAAATCCACGAAGACCTTCAAATTCAACTGAAAGTCCGCCTTTAACAGCGCGTGTTCCTTTAACAGTAACAACTTCTTCTTCACGACCAACAAGTTTATCCCAAGCTTTGCGAGCTTCCAAGCGTTTTTTAGATACAAGGTAAGTTACAGTATCAGTATCTTTACCAACAACTTGACGAAGAACAAGCACTTCAAGTGTTTCACCAACTTTAACAAGGTCTGCAACGTTTGCGTCACGGTCGTTTGTCAATTCACGACGTGTCAAAACACCTTCGATACCAGTTCCTTCGATAACAACATTTGCTTGATCATTATCTACTGAGATAACTTCAGCTGTTACAACGTCACCTGTGTTAACTTCGCTAACACTGTTTAGCAATTCTTCAAATTCGTTCATTCTAAAAAGATCCTCCAACAAGAGCCAGCCAATTCTGACCCTTGATAACAATATATTTTTAAAGGTACCCGCAAAGACAATGGTTAACATAGACGGTGCCAATGCACCCGATACCTTTTACTGGGGTAGCTGGATTCGAACCAACGCATGAGGGAGTCAAAGTCCCTTGCCTTACCGCTTGGCTATACCCCAATAGCAAAATGCTATAAAAAAACATCTAAGTACTTGATATCGACTATCCCGATTCAGTTTCTTAGACATGGAGAGAGAGGGATTCGAACCCCCGAACCCGAAGGAGCGGA
>NZ_KV832038.1:94117-242973 GCF_001837325.1 Streptococcus sp. HMSC065H07 | reverse complement strand
GATTTACAGTCCGCCGCGTTTAGCCTCTTCGCTATCTCTCCTTAAGAACAAGAAATAGTATATCACAGTTTCTTGACCAAAGCAAGCCTTTACTTTGGATTTTAATGATTAAGATTGTACGATTCAATAATGGCAGCTACTGCATCATCCATTTTTTTGTGGAAACCTACAACATTTTCCTTGTCAACAACGGCAAACTTACCATCAATTTCTACAATTTGTCCAATCACTTTCTTGCCAACAAGAAGTTCAAAACCTTCGATGGTTGCCTTGTTGACGACTACTTTAGCATCATTAATTTGGATTTCAATTTTTTTATCTTTTTTACTCATAGATTTATACCCGATACTTGGCTCGAGCCATCCTTTCTTAATGTATCTCCTTAATTCTACCGAAAAAGAAAAAAGCTTGCAAGAGCAAGCCTTAAAATAATCATTTATCTATTAAGAATTAGTCAACTTTGACAATCCATCCTTCTGGTGCTTCAACATCACCAAATTGAATACCTGTCAACTCATCATAAAGTTTACGTGTTACAGGACCTACTTCTGTTTCTGAGTAGAAGACATGGAAGTCATCACCATGTTGTACCCCACCAATTGGTGAGATAACGGCAGCTGTACCGCAGGCACCTGCTTCAACAAATTTATCCAATTCAGAAATCTTAACATCACCTTGGATAGCTTTCATACCGAAGCGATTTTCAGCCAAGTGAAGCAATGAGAACTTGGTGATAGATGGCAAGATAGATGGGCTGAGTGGTGTAATGAATTCGTTATCAGCTGTGATACCAAAGAAGTTTGCAGAACCCACTTCTTCAATCTTAGTGTGAGTTGCTGGATCAAGGTAGATAACATCAGAGAAGTTACGGTCATGTGCAATCTTACCTGGCAACATACTTGCTGCGTAGTTACCACCAACCTTAGCAGCACCTGTACCATGTGGCGCAGCACGGTCATAATCATCTTGAATAAGGAAGTTTGTTGGAGCCAAACCACCCTTGAAGTAGTTTCCTACTGGCATTGCAAAAATAGTAAAGATATACTCATCTGCTGGATGCACACCAATAATATCACCAACCCCAATCAAAAGTGGACGGAGATAAAGTGTAGCACCTGTACCATATGGTGGAACGTATTCTTCATTGGCACGCACAACTTGTTTACATGCATCTACAAATTTGTCGACAGAAACTTGTGGCATCAAAAGACGATCAGCAGTACGTTGCAAACGTTTGGCATTTTCATCTGGACGGAACAATTGAATAGAGCCATCTTTAGTACGGTAAGCCTTGAGTCCTTCAAAAGCTTCTTGACCATAGTGAAGGGCTGGAGATGCTTCTGAAATATGCAAAGTTGCATCCTCAGTCAATTGCCCCTCGTCCCATTTGCCATCTTTGAAATATGAGATATAACGGAATGGAAGTTTACGGTAATTAAATCCTAGATTTTCCCAGTCTAAATCAACTGTCATGTGTATGTCCTCTTTTCTGTTACTATGTGCTTTCTAGTATAGTCCTTTTCATTGAAAATTTCAAGGTTGTGTTGCAAAATTCTGACAATTCTTTTTAAAATAGTTCTTTAGTCTCTTAAAGAAAAAAACTCTGCTCTCTAGTAAGAGAACAAAGCTTTCTTATCATTATTTTTCAATAATCTTAGCAGAAAAGACTTCTTTGTCTGCTAACCCTTCAATAAAACTTCCATTGCTAGTACGATCTGAAAGATTTAGAAGGGACAAATCAACCTCTGCAGTTTCACCTGTCGTGGCTGTCACAAGCAAGGTCTGAGGAGTCTCCTCTGCTGGTGTTGCTAGAAGATCTATCTCACCACCAGAATTTTCTGTAAAGACTGGACCAGCCGTAAAGACGCGATGTGGTTTCGTCTTAAGCTCACGAAGAACCTGGAGACCTCGACCAGCTCGCTTAGCCTGTGGGATATCAGCTGTAGCCACACGTTTGAGACTGGCTCTTTGTGTTAGAAGGTAGAAACTTTGAGTATTTGCCACAAAAACAGCCTGAACGCTATCATCATCCTTAAGATTGATTGCCTTAACACCTGCTGCCTTGGCCCCAACTACTGGCACTTCGTCCGCGCTAAAGCAAAGGGCATAACCTCTTTGAGTGATAATCATGATATCATCCAATTGAATTGGAGTGACTGTGACAATAAAATCACTATCATCCTTGAGTTTAGCGTATTTAACCGACTTAGACTTGTAGGTACGCCATGGCGTAAATTCCTTGCGTTCGAAACGTTTAATCTGACCCAGCTTGGTAGCTGCTAGGTAAGTACCAGCTTCAAAATCATCCAGGATTTCGGCGTAAAGCACTTCTTCATCCTTAGATAAATTAGTGATGGTTTGTGATAAATGCTCTCCCAAATCCTTCCAACGAATGTCTGGTAACTCATGGATTGGACGATAAATCACATTGGCCTGATTAGTGAAAATCAAGAGGTGTTGTGTCGTCTTAGCTTGCTGAACCAAAATCAAATCATCATCATCACGTTTTCCGACTTCGTCAATCGTTGAAGCATTGAAAGAACGTGGGCTTGTACGTTTGACATAACCACCACGAGTGATGCTGACATAGGTTTCTTCTTCAACAATCAAACTTGCAGTATCAATTTCAATGGTCTTGGTTTCTGCTTGCAACTCTGAACGACGGTCATTACCAAATTTCTTCTTAATGTCACGGAGTTCACGTTTCATGACATTAAACATGGTACGCTCATCACCAATGATAGCAGCCAAGGTCGCGATTTGTTCGCGTAAATCGGCTTCCTCATTTTGGAGAGTGACGATATCCGTATTGGTCAAACGATAAAGTTGCAAGGTCACAATAGCTTCGGCTTGTTCTTCTGAAAAATCATAGCTGACCTTAAGATTTTCCTTAGCATCAGCCTTATTTTCAGAAGCTCGGATAAGAGCGATAACCTCATCCAAAATAGAAATAACACGAATCAATCCTTCAACAATATGAAGACGTTTTTCAGCTTTTTCCTTGTCAAATTTTGAACGAGCAACGATAATATCACGACGGTGGGCAATGTAGCTAGATAAAATCTTTTGCAAGCCAACTTGACGTGGGGTGAAATTATCAATAGCCACCATGTTGAAATTGTAGTTGACCTGAAGATCCGTATATTTCAAAAGGTAGTTAAGAATAGTTTGGCTGTCAGCATCCTTCTTAAGTTCAATAGCAATACGCAACCCTGTACGGTCAGACTCATCACGAACTTCTGCAATACCTGGAACCTTGTTATTAACACGAACATCATCGATTTTTTTAACAAGAACTGCCTTATTGACATCGTAAGGAATTTCAGTAACGATGATTTGTTCCTTACCACCTTTGAGTTGTTCAATTTCAGTACGTGAACGCACAACGACGCGGCCCTTACCAGTTTCGTAGGCCTTACGAATCTCATCCTTGCCCTGAATGATAGCCCCTGTTGGGAAATCTGGACCAGGCAAGAATTCCATCAATTTATCCAGTTTAGCAGATGGGTGATCAATCATGTAGACAACGGCATCGATGACCTCTGACAGATTATGCGGTGGAATATCTGTGGCATAACCAGCAGAAATCCCTGTAGCACCATTAACCAAGAGGTTTGGAAAGGCGGCAGGTAATACGGTTGGTTCCTTCTCTGTATCATCAAAGTTCCAAGCCCAAGGAACGGTGTTTTTATCAATATCTTGAAGAAGGTAGCCAGCAATCTCTGACAAGCGCGCCTCTGTATAACGCATAGCCGCTGGTGGATCACCATCCATAGAACCGTTGTTACCGTGCATTTCAACTAAGATTTCACGATTCTTCCAGTCCTGGGACATACGCACCATGGCGTCATAAATGGAACTATCGCCATGTGGGTGAAAATTACCCATAATGTTACCCACCGACTTGGCAGATTTACGATAGCCCTTGTCATGGGTATTGCCATCCTTATTCATGGAATAAAGAATACGACGTTGAACGGGTTTCAAACCGTCACGAATGTCAGGAAGCGCACGCTCCTGAATAATGTATTTGGAGTAGCGTCCAAAACGCTCCCCCATGATGTCCTCAAGGGACATATTTTGAATATTAGACATAAGATTTCTCTTTATTTTTTAGTTTAAGTAATGATTTAAAATAATGTGAAAGACAAATAGTAACTTTCCTACCTCACTGCCACGCCTTACAATGTCTTTCCTTGATTTTGCAACTGTAGAAGAATGGTTTTAACCTTTCTAATTTCTATTTCACCAACCACAAATTGAACGACTGTACTTATCGCAATTAAAATGAAAAATACACAAGATAATGTCAATGAAGTAGAAAGTTCCCCAAAGAATAAAATAAGGTTTAAGATTGTTAGACCGGTCATTATGGAGCCATTAATCACGAGAACAGTAGCTAGCGGGATACGAAACAATCTATAATGATAGATACTTTTTAAAAGTGATGTGATACTACACGCAACACTTAAAGGAGTAAAAACATACACATTATAGAAAACAAATAACAAACCCGAGTAGGTTCTATCTGAGAATGGATTATCAATCAAAGATAGAAGGAAGGTTATCACTACTAGTATAGGAAGGAGCAAAAAGCGTGTTTTTATTGGTCGCTTTTTATAAACACTTAAATAAGCTATTGCCACTCCACAAACAGGAAGGACTACTTGAGGATAGTAAAGTAAAAAACTTAATACCTTAGATAACATAGGTCTACCTCACATTGTCTTTTCCTGACTTAGCAATATAGTCTTTATTTTTTTCATTTTCCTTTCCTCCTATTATAGTTTGAACAATACCAATTATCGCTAGGAGAAGAAAAATAAGGTACATAGATGAAGCAGGGAGAAATCCCAAAGACCCTTGTAAAAAGAGCAGATTGAGGAAAGCCAGTAATGTGGCAAAGAAACTATTAATAACTAGTAAGATTGAATATTTGGTTTGAAAGCGTATTAAATGTAGAAGACTTTTTATAAAAGCTATTAGCGAGAATGGCACATAAAACACTGAAAAGATCAACATATAGTAAAACACAAATAATAAACCTGAGTATGGACTTCCAAAATAAGAATAGAGAGGATTATCCACCACGAAGATTATGAGGGAAACTATAGATAGAAGAAAAAGGATAAAAAAGCGTGTTTTTATAGGTCGTATGCCATAAAAAATTAAGTATATGGTAGAAACAATAACCATAAGAATAATAGCAGGAAAAGCTACATCTGCATGGTAAGCTAGGTAATCGATAACATTAAAATCCATTTTTCTACCTCCATTGATTTCTAGTCAATGACACTGCAAATAGTTAATAAACGATGTAGAAAATAATCAACTTGTTTCTTTATAATCCCAAGTATCTATTGATAGTAAGCGCTCTCCCTAACTCTATCTTATTACATTCCCTTCTGGCCTGCAACTTAAAATGCGCCGCTTTCTTCCAAGGTAAATTTAACGTTATCTTCAATCCATTGACGGCGTGGTGCCGCCTTATCTCCCATAAGAACTGAGACACGACGTTCGGCACGCGCTAGGTCGTCAATAGTTACTCGGATAAGCGTTCTGGTCTCTGGATCCATAGTTGTTTCCCAAAGCTGGTCAGCATTCATCTCACCAAGCCCCTTGTAACGTTGAAGAAGAGCGCCACGACCAAATTTTTGACGAAGTTCTTCAAGTTCCCCATCCGTCCAAGCATATTCGACAACTTCCTTCTTACCTTTCCCTTTGGACATCTTGTAAAGAGGAGGCAGAGCGATATAAACGTGTCCTGCTTCCACTAGTGGACGCATATAACGATAGAAGAAAGTAAGAAGCAAGGTCTGGATGTGAGCTCCATCGGTATCGGCATCGGTCATGATGATAATCTTGTCGTAGTTAATATCGTCAAGGTTAAAGTCAGCTCCAACTCCAGCACCGATAGTATAAATCATGGTATTGATTTCTTCGTTTTTGAGAATGTCTGCCATTTTGGCTTTCTCAGTGTTGAGGACCTTCCCTCGAAGAGGAAGAATGGCCTGGAATTTACGATCACGGCCTTGTTTGGCTGAACCGCCGGCAGAATCCCCTTCGACCAGATAAAGCTCATTTTTCTTAGCATTTTTAGACTGGGCTGGCGTCAATTTTCCTGACAAGAGCCCCTTGTCTTTTTTATTTTTCTTGCCATTTCGACTGGCATCACGAGCTTTTCTGGCAGCTTCACGGGCATCACGGGCCTTGATAGCCTTACGCACCAAGTTAGAAGCCAAATCTCCATTTTCCATAAGGAAGTAGGTCAAATGCTCTGAAACGATGCTATCCACAATGGGACGAGCTAAAGGAGATCCAAGTTTGTCCTTGGTTTGGCCCTCAAACTGAAGGTGTTCCTCAGGAACTAAGAGCGAGATAACTGCTGATAAGCCTTCTCGATAATCTGACCCCTCAAGGTTCTTATCCTTCTCTTTGAGAAGACCTGTTTTACGTGCATAGTCATTAAGAGCCTTGGTAATGGCAGATTTGAAGCCCGTTTCGTGGGTACCTCCGTCCTTAGTACGGACATTATTGACAAAGGAAAGGATATTATCAGAATAACCGTCATTATACTGAAGGGCTAATTCCAAGTGGAAATCCTGCTGGTCTCCATCAATATATATGACTGGTGTCAGCGTTTCCTTGTCCTCATTCAAGTAAGATACAAAGTCTTGAACCCCATTTTCATAGTGGAATTCTTCACGAACTTCTTCTTCGTCACGCAAGTCTGTCAATGTCATAGTGACATTCTTAAGAAGGAAGGCTGACTCTTTGAGACGTTCTGAAATGGTGTTAAATTTGAAGTCAGTCGTTGAAAAGATACTAGCATCAGGCATAAAGGTAACTTTTGTACCTGTCTTAGATTTAGGTGCCTTGCCGATTTTTTCAAGTCCTGTTACAGGGTGACCCCCATTTTCAAAACGCTGACGATAAACACTACCGTCACGGGTAATTTCTACCTCAAGCCAGCTAGATAGCGCATTAACAACTGAAGAACCCACACCGTGAAGACCACCAGAAGTCTTATAACCACCCTGTCCAAATTTACCACCCGCGTGGAGAACAGTGAAAATAACTTCAACTGTTGGTTTACCCATGGCATGCATACCTGTCGGCATCCCACGTCCAGAGTCAGAAACAGAAACGGAACCATCTTTATTTAGGGTGACAGCGATGACATCACCAAAACCAGAAAGAGCTTCATCGACCGCATTGTCGACAATCTCCCAAACTAGGTGGTGAAGTCCTGTTCCATCCGTTGAGCCAATGTACATTCCTGGGCGCTTGCGAACCGCATCCAACCCTTCTAGTACCTGAATGGCATCATCATTATAATTATTTACATTTATTTCTTTTTTAGCCAAGAGTGACCTCCAAAATTTTCATCCTTATTATTTTATAAGTTTTCAGAAGAATTTGCAAAGGAAATCAAGAAAGCTCAAAGGATATCTTTATGCTGACTGACTTTGTCAATTACTAGGCTGTATGCTATAATTATCTCATGAAAATCTTATTGTTAATCCTAATCGCCTACTTGTTAGGTTCCATTCAGACCGGCCTCTGGATTGGGAAACTTTTCTTCCATACCAATCTTCGTGAGCATGGCTCTGGAAATACTGGAACAACCAATACCTTTCGTGTTCTAGGTAAGACTGCTGGTACCATCACCTTCTTAGTTGATATGTTCAAGGGGACCTTGGCTGTTCTTCTCCCTATCTGGCTTGGTGTTACAGAGGTTTCACCTCTTATCATTGGTTTCTTTGCCATTATCGGACATGTTTTTCCAATCTTTGCTGGATTTAAAGGTGGGAAGGCCGTTGCAACAAGTGCTGGAGTGCTTCTTGGTTTTGCCCCACTCTACTGTGTATTCCTACTCTTGGTCTTTGCCCTAACACTCTATCTAACCAGCTTGATTTCATTTTCAAGTGTCACTGCAGCAATTGTTGGACTTATTACCTTGGCTGTGTTTCCAGCCATCCATTTCTTGCTAGATGGCTATGACCTTATTTTCACTGGGGTACTTACCATCATGGCTTTGCTTATTATCTTCCGCCACACTGAAAATATGGGGCGCATCCGCAGACATCAAGAAAACTTGGTACCTTTTGGACTTAATTTAACCAAACAAAATCCAAATAAATAATACAGATCTATCAACCACTAGCAAAAAGCTAGTGGTTTTCTTGTTCTCCTAATCAAACAATGCTTTCCAAGTCAAAGAATAAAGATCCGAAGTCTACACCTCGGATCTTTTTTAGGCTTAAGCTTTAAAGCTAACTCCATTTTCTTTCAATTTTTTAACTGTCGCAGGTCCGACACCCTTGAGGGCAAGAACTTCTTCTTCAGTCACAGTAGCAAAAGCCTCTGCTGAAGTCAAACCTTCATTGTAAAGAGTCTCTACAAGGTTTGAACGAAGGCCTTCAACTTCTGGAAGTTCTGCAAAAGCTTCAAGACTAAGGTCTTTAGCTGCTACTTCTTCCTTAGCAACTGTCTTAGTTTCAGCAACAGGTTGTGGTGCTACTGGTGGGACTGGTGGAACAGGCGCAACTGGTGGGACAGGGGCTTTAACATTATTGAAAAGTCCTTGTTTTTTCAAACGGTGTTTAAAAGCTTTCTTTTTATTTTTTACTTTAGCCATGTTTAGTATTCTCCTATTTTAATCGACGACATCTTTCCATAAAGTACTGTCGCCATTTTCTTTTTCATCCTCTATTAATAGTGACGTTCCCCGAACAAGCCATCTGGCATATCATGGAAACCTTTGCCAGCACGATAGTTGGCAAACTTGCCAATTAGGAAATTGTAAGCATCCAATTTGGCTTCATAACGGTAACTTGCATCACGTGCACGCTCATCGCCATCTTCTTCCCAGATTTTCTTGCTAGCGGCCAAGGCCGTTTCGTTTACTTTAACTTGGGTAACAACCCAGGCTTCGAAGTCTTTTAGAAATTCTTGTTCGTAGGTCATATTTTCCTCTTCATTTTAAAAACCAGCTTAACGCTGGCTTCATTTTCTACTAATAGTGTGTAGAGCTCATAGCCTTACAGTCTCCTATTATAACAAATAATTAGAAATTTGACTAGGTTCTAAACTCTGCATATAAGGCTTTAATGTCATTTGGACGTGTGCGGCAGCAACCACCTAAAATCTTAACCCCAAACTGATCATGCCAATCCTTGCTGTGTTCCACTAAGGTCAGAGCATCCTTATCCTTAGGTTTCCAAGTCTGCGTACTACCATCATAAACCTCACCTGAGTTGGGGTAAGTAATGAGGGCTTTTCCAGTATTTTTAAGAATAGCAAGAGCCTGATTATAGAGCAGAGGCGAACTACAGTTGATTCCTAGAGCCAAGATTTGGTCTGACTGGGAAACAAGCTGGGCAATCTCATCTAGAGAAGTCCCATCACTGATAGTGCCTGGTTCTTGGACTGTAAAACTGATATAAGCTTCTGCTTCTGGAAATTCTTCAGCCAGAAGTTCAATCAAAGCTTGTGCTTCCAGACGATTAGGAATGGTTTCCAAAGCCAACAAATCGACACCCTGATTTAGGAGAATTTGAATGCGAGGGCGATGAAACTCCTTAAGTTCCTTGATAGTTATCCGACCATAATCACCAGTGTACTCAGAACCATTGGCCAAATAGGCTGCGTAAGGACCGACATCACCAGAAATCAATGGATAAGGACGCTTAGCTTTCTCACTGTCATCCAAAGTTGCCCAGACCTTATCGCGTGCATTCTTTGCCAACTGAACTGTCAAGGCAATAATCTGCTCCGCTTCTTTCTCAGTAAGTCCAGCGTCTATCAAGCCTGGTAAGGTTGCCTGATAAGACGATGTGGTAATCAAATCAGACCCAGCAGCTACATAGGTTTCATGGATTTTTTGAATAACTTCTGGCTTGTCAAGCAGGTACTTGGCTGACCAGAGTTTCCCAGAAATATCATAACCCAAGCTCTCCATCTCTGTTCCCAGAGCCCCATGAAGAATGAGGGGAGATTTATTCTCTAAATAGTCTTTAAATATTGCCATGCAAGGCCTCCTTACCATTTCTTAAAACGAAGGTAGTGATAGATCATTTACACTAAAGACAAAAACTCGGATTTCTCCGAGCTCTTCTTACAATTCTGCCAAAATCGTATCCCATGCTTCATCATAACCGTCACGTGTGACAGATGAAAAGACGATGAAATGGTCATTTTTATCAAAATTGAGTTTTTTCTTAATGATAGATTCGTGCTTGTTCCATTTTCCGCGAGGAATCTTGTCAGCCTTAGTCGCCACAACGATAACTGGAATTTCATAATACTTAAGAAATTCATACATTTGAATATCGTCTTGAGTTGGTTCATGTCGGAGGTCAACCAAGCTAACAACCACACGAAGATTGTCTCGAGTCACGAGATACTCCTCAATCATTTTCCCCCATTTGGCACGTTCTTTTTTGGACACACGGGCATAACCGTAACCCGGCACATCCACAAAGCGTAGCTTGTCGTCAATATTGTAGAAATTAAGCAACTGAGTTTTTCCTGGTTTCCCAGAAGTACGTGCGAGGTTTTTACGACCAAGAAGTGTATTGATAAAGCTTGATTTACCAACATTCGAGCGTCCTGCTAAGGCAACCTCAGGGAGGTCATCTTGGGGATAGTGACTCTTATTTGCTGCACTGAGCAAAATCTCAGCATTGTGCGTATTTAGGACTTGTTCTTCAGCCATAGGTCCTCCTTACGCTGTTTCCAAAACTGGAGCAGCTGTACCGTCAACGGCTTCTTTGGTAATACGAACCTTAGTCACATCTTCCTGGCTAGGAATTTCAAACATGACATCCATCATGACTTCTTCAATGATAGAGCGAAGCCCACGCGCACCAGTCTTACGTTCAATCGCCTTACTTGCAATAGCTTCAAGAGCATCTTGGTCAAACTCAAGTTCAACCCCATCATAAGACAAAAGGGTTTGGTACTGTTTAACCAAGGCATTTCTAGGCTCTGTCAAGATACGAACCAAGTCGTCAACCGTTAACTGTTCAAGGGCCGCAAGGACTGGCAAACGTCCGATAAACTCAGGGATAAGACCGAATTTTTGGATATCTTCAGCCACAATTTCCTGCATGTATGATGAGTCATCATCAATCGCCTTATTATTTTGACCAAAACCAATGATTTTCTCACCAAGACGTTGCTTAACGATATCTTCGATACCATCAAAAGCACCACCCACGATAAAGAGAATATTCTTCGTATCAATTTGAATCATCTCTTGGTTAGGGTGTTTACGACCACCTTGAGGTGGAACGCTGGCTACTGTTCCTTCAATAATCTTCAAGAGGGCTTGTTGAACCCCTTCACCAGAAACGTCACGAGTGATTGATACGTTTTCACCTTTTTTAGCAATCTTATCAATCTCGTCGACATAGATGATGCCACGTTCCGCACGTTCAATATTGAAGTCTGCCGCTTGGATCAGTTTGAGGAGGATATTTTCCACGTCCTCACCCACATAACCTGCCTCAGTCA
This sequence comes from Streptococcus sp. HMSC065H07, assembly GCF_001837325.1. Lineage (NCBI taxonomy): Bacteria > Bacillati > Bacillota > Bacilli > Lactobacillales > Streptococcaceae > Streptococcus > Streptococcus sp. HMSC065H07. The sequence continues at coordinate 231,453 of NZ_KV832038.1, read as the reverse complement.
ATGATGTCGCATCCGCAATCGCGAAAGGAACATTCAAGCTACGAGCCAAGGTCTGAGCCAAGAAAGTCTTCCCTGAACCAGTCGGTCCAATCATGAGAATATTTGATTTTTGCAAATCAACATCATTGTCTTCACGACTTTCTGTGAAGTTGATACGTTTATAGTGGTTGTAAACAGCTACCGCCAAGGCACGTTTAGCACGGTCTTGCCCCACGACATAGTTGTTCAAAATATCCAAAAGTTCTTTTGGCTTTGGTGTTTCAGCCAAGTCAGCCAAAACTTCTTCTGCCATTTCCTCACGAATGATTTCTTGTGACAAGGCCACACATTCGTTACAGATAAAGACGCCATTCCCAGCGATAATTTTCTTTACTTCTTCTTGGTTTTTGCCACAAAATGAACAATAAACCATTTCTTCATTACGATTTCCAGCCATTTATTCCTCACTCTTTTCTAAAATAGGGTGCCATAGAAGGCGTGAATAGTATTGACAAGGTTGGTAAAAGCATTTAAAAAGAGAAAAACTGCTAACCCATAACGTTTCTTGCGAAAGGCAGGAATGGCAGAGAGCACACAAAGTACTCCCAATAATGCAGTAAATAACCCAAAAACACTACGTTGCATGAACCTAGTCTCCTTCTTTTTCATAGCGACTTATGCTAAAGTCGTAGGCATTTTTATCATCCTTGGCCACACGTTCGTGCGATACCTCTTTAAATGCCGTCATATCTAGTTGTGGAAAATACGTGTCTCCCTCTAAATCAGCCTCAATAGTTGTCTTGATGAGTGCATCATAATGCCCATCAAAAGCCTTGTAGACACCAGCACCACCAGCAATATAGAGATCCTTATCTTGCTGTTCAAACCAAGCTAGGGCTTCCTCAACACTCGTAACGGTCGTTACACCCTCACAGTCGAAGTCCTTGTCTCGTGTCAAAATCAAGGTTTCACGTCCTGGCAGACAACGACGGTTCATGCCATCAAAGGTCACACGCCCCATGAGAATTGCTGAGCCCATGGTCGTTTTCTTGAAATGTGCCAGTTCAGCAGGCAAATGCCAAGGCATGGTGTGATTCTTCCCAATAACATGGTTATGAGCTTCCGCCCAAATAGCAATGAGTTGTTTAGACACAGTATTTCCTTTTCTTTTTAAGTTTACAATCCATTCTAACAAAAAAAGAGAAAAAGAGCTTGGAAAAACTTTGCCAGCTCTTTATGGGCTTAATTCATAAGCATTTATTAAATTGCTAAGTCAAATTTGAGTTGAGGTTTAACAGGATCATAGTCAACCAATTCGAAATCTTCTGGTTTGATATCGAAGAAATTAGTCCCATCAGGAACATTGAGGACCAAACGTGGTTGGCAATCAGATGGCTGACGTTTGAGAAGTTCTTCAGCTTGCTCAAATTGATTGTCATAGATATGGAGATTGTTGATGAAATAAAAGAATTTACCAACTTTCCAACCAAAGTGCTTGGCAATCATCATCTGAAGAGCCACATACTGCATGGCATTAATATGATGAGCCACCAGCATATCGTTAGAACGTTGCGTCAAAGTGGCGTCCAAATAAATGTCCTCACCCACACGACGAACGTCAAACATGGTTTGGAAGGCACAAGGCTGAAGTCCTGCTGTCTCCTCGAAGGCCTCGTAATCCCAAAGGGAGATGACATTACGGCGATTCCACGGATTAGCCTCCAACTGAGCCAACAAACGGTTAATAATATCGTGCTTCTTAACGACCGCCCCATAACGCTGACCAATCGAACGCTTGTCCCCATTATTGGCAGGTACGCCTTCAACTTCCCAGTCATTCCAATAATGCACATTATACTTGTCTTCAAGGACATCTAGGCTATTTGACTGGTCTTGGTAAATCCAAAGCACTTCTTTGATAGCAGATTTGATAGCAATAGGACGAAGAGTGGTAATAGGAAACTCTCCCTTGCTCAAATCATATTCTGCAAAAGACCCTGTGATGTATTTGGAATTGGCTGTAGTGCCATCCTTGTATTTAGGACGTGCTTGCTCCGACCAAACACCCTCTTCCATGATTTTAGTGATATTTTCTTTAAATATAGTGTCTGCTTTTGTCATGATTTTCCTCTTTATTCAATTGAAAACAAAGTATTTTTTGAGACTTTCCTTAAATGATTACGGACGTCTGCGAACTTCTTCGAAGTTCCAAGACTAATTTTTGAGCCTATGGTCTCAAAAATTCCGAGTGTCTGTAAACAAAACACTTTATTTACAGACACTTATCTCACAGCGGAAAGTCTCACTTAACGCTCGTAATGATTTCAATATATAACAACAATTTTACTTTTCTAACATAGCTAAAAAACTAGTAGAGTGCCATTTCAATTTTACCCTATTCTGCTTGAAATGAGAAACAAAAGGGTCATGTTCCCCAAAGGAAAGTCTTGTGAAATCCTCTAGTTCCTATCGAAACAGAAGATATAACTAACTATCAAAGTTTTTTCAAGGCGAAAGCGCTCTTTTATGGTAAAATCACTATAGATTAGTATCTTCTGGATACTCTACAATGAAGAAAAAAAAGGAAACATCATATGTCTATTGGAATTGATAAGATTGGTTTTGCGACCAGTCAATATGTTCTAAACATGGCTGATCTCGCTCTTGCCCGTGGGGCGGAGCCTGAAAAATTCAGCAAGGGGCTGATGCTTGATGCAACCAGTATTACGCCGATTACAGAAGATATTGTGACGCTTGCCTCTGATGCGGCGACTGATATTTTAAATGACGATGACAAAAAAGCTATCGATATGGTCATCGTGGCTACTGAGTCTTCCATTGACCAGTCAAAGGCTGCTGCTGTCTATGTTCACAGTCTTTTGGGGATTCAACCTTTTGCCCGTTCTTTTGAAATGAAGGAAGCTTGTTATGCTGCAACTGCTGGACTTAACTATGCTAAATTGCACGTGGCAGCCCACCCAGAGAGCAAAGTTTTAGTTATCGCTAGTGACATCGCTCGCTATGGTGTCGGATCTTCAGGTGAATCTACTCAGGGAGCTGGTGCTGTAGCTATGCTAGTCAGTCAGAATCCACGTATTTTGGAGCTTACTGATGACAACGTGGCACAAACTCGTGATGTCATGGACTTCTGGCGTCCAAACTATAGTTCAACGCCTTATGTTCAAGGCATCTATTCAACCAAGCAGTACCTTGACAGCTTGAAGACAACTTGGGCAGCTTACCAAGAGCGTCATCAGGCTGACTTTGCTGATTTTGCAGCTTTTTGTCTCCACCTTCCTTATCCTAAGCTAGCTCTTAAGGGACTTAATAAGATTATTCCCAAAGATTTAAATCCCGAGAATAAAGAGCGTTTAACAAACAACTTTGATGCTTCAATTACCTATAGTCGTCAAATTGGAAATATCTATACAGGGTCACTTTATCTTGGACTTCTTTCATTGCTTGAACAGTCGCAAGACCTTAAAGCAGGAGATAAGATTGGCTTCTTCTCTTACGGTTCTGGAGCTGTCTCTGAAATTTTCTCAGGACGTCTGGTTGAGGGCTACAAAGACCTGCTTCGTTCAGACCGTCTAGATACCTTTGCCAAACGTCAACCCTTGAGCGTTGCTGATTATGAAAAACTTTTCTATGAAAAGGCGCAGTTGGATGACACTGGCTCTACTCAATTCGCTGATTACCAAACCGGAGCTTTCCGTTTAACTGAAATCTCTGAACACCAACGTATCTATAAAGGAAATTAATATGACTAAACTCTCTTGGACTGGTTTTTCCAAGAAGACACCGCAAGAACGTAAAGAGCATTTGAAAAAGAATGCTCTTTTGTCTCAGGAAAATCAAGATCTTCTGGATAAGGACCAACAACTTACCCTTGAAACAGCCAACCAAATGGCTGAAAATGTTATTGGTCGATTTACACTTCCCTTTGCCGTTTGCCCAGATGTATTGGTAGACGGTGTAACCTACCAGGTTCCTATGGTTACCGAGGAGCCTTCTGTTGTCGCCGCTGCTTCCTATGCTAGCAAGCTCATTAAGCGCTCTGGCGGTTTCACGACTACGATTCATAATCGTCAAATGATTGGCCAAGTTGCCCTTTTTGACGTTCCTGATAAAGCCACTGCTTCAAGTAAAATTCAAGCAGCTAATCAGGACCTCATAGAGATTGCCAAAGAGGCTCATCCTTCTATTGTTAAGCGTGGGGGTGGCCCTCGCAGGCTCTGGACTGAGGCTAAGGGAGACTTCCTCATTGTCTATCTAGCCGTTGATACCCAAGAAGCCATGGGAGCCAATATGGTCAACACCATGATGGAAGCACTGGTGCCAGAACTGGAAAATCTCTCAGAAGGTCAAAGTCTCATGGCCATTCTCTCAAATCTTGCCACCGAGAGTCTAGTGACAGCAACTTGTCGTCTTAGCACACGCTTCCTCAGTCGTAACAAGGAAGACGCTCATGATTTTGCTAAGAAAATGGAGATGGCTAGCCAGTTGGCTCAAGTGGACCCTTACCGAGCAGCTACCCATAACAAGGGAATTTTCAATGGTATCGATGCCCTAGTTATTGCGACTGGCAATGATTGGCGAGCAGTTGAGGCTGGTAGCCATGCCTATGCTAGCAAGGATGGTAGCTACCGTGGCCTGTCCATATGGACTTATGACCAGGAGGCTAAAGAATTGGTGGGAGAATTAACCCTCCCCATGCCAATTGCAACCCGTGGCGGTTCAATCGGACTTAACCCTAGTGTTTCTATCGCCCACGACTTACTTAACCATCCAGATGCCAAAACCCTAGCTAGTATCATCGTTTCTCTTGGTTTGGCACAAAATCTGGCTGCTCTCAAAGCTCTGACTTCAACAGGTATCCAAGCAGGACATATGAAACTTCAGGCCAAATCTCTAGCCCTACTAGCCGGTGCTAGTCCTGAAGAAATGCCTCACGTTTTGGCTGAACTTCTCAAGGCCAAACATATGAATCAAGAAACTGCACAAGCAATTTTGGAGAAACTTAGAACCCCATAAAAAAAGATACTAACGCAGTTTTAAAAAATAACTCTGCCATATCACATAAGAAATAAAGATGTTGAACATATTATCTCAACATCTTTTTCATTTCCCGTAAGTTCTGACTTGACTTAAATTTCTATAATGTTATAATCTGGTTATGAAAACTAGATAAAGAGGTTTTTATAATTTGACAACACAACAATACCCTCTCTGGGAAGAATTACCAGAGATTGAACTCTATTTGGATCAGGTTTTGCTCTATGTCAATCAGGTCACCCAAAGTACTTTGGGGCCAAACGACAAGGGGCTAACCGCCTCTATGGTCAATAATTATGTCAAACATGGCCATGTCGCAAAACCCATCAAGAAAAAATATAATGCTGCTCAGGTAGCTAGACTTATTGTCATCACAAGTCTGAAGACCGTCTTTGAGATTTCTGAGATTGCTAAAACCTTGGAAATCCTGCGTACAGATGCTGAAAGTCAAAAGAGCTACTACAATGACTTTGTAGCCTGTATGAATGGTCAGTTTCCCCAAGAGGCTCCACAAGTCATCCTTTCAGCCTGTCAGACGCTTCAATGCTACCGAGCTACCCATCAACTTTTGAACGACCTTGAAGGAGGAAACAATGTCTAATACTGCTACTTTTAATACTTCTCCCAACCTCAAACTCAGTAAAAAACTTAGCTTTGGTGAGGAAGTGGCTAACAGCGTGACTCACGCCGTCGGAGCTATGGCCATGCTAGTCTTATTGCCAATTACTGCCGTTCATGCCAACAACGGCTACGGCATGACTGCTGCCATCGGGATGTCCGTTTTTGTCATCAGTCTCTTCCTCATGTTTTTGAGTTCAGCCATCTATCATGCTATGGATTATAACTCACCCCACAAGATGGTTCTAAGAATTATTGATCACAGCATGATTTATATCGCCATTGCTGGAAGCTACACCCCTGTTGCCCTCTCACTAGTTGGCGGATGGCTAGGCTACAGCATCATCGTCCTCCAATGGGGAACAACAATTTTTGGTATTCTCTACAAAATCTTTGCTAAAAAAATCAATGAAAAATTCTCCCTCTTCCTCTATCTGATGATGGGATGGTTGGTTATCTTCATTATTCCAGCTATCGTCACTAAGACAGGACCTGCCTTTTGGGGACTCATGCTTGCTGGAGGATTGTCATACACGGTTGGTGCAGCTTTCTATGCTAAGAAAAAACCATACTTCCACATGATCTGGCACCTCTTCATCATGTTGGCTTCGGCTCTTCAATATATGGGGATTGTCTACTTTATGCTTCCTTAAAGTCAAAGACATCAAGGTGTTATGGTATAATAAGGAAGTACGGAGGTAAATCATATGAAAAAAGAACTCAGAAGAGATCCAAACAACAAAATTATTGCCGGTGTTTGTTCTGGTATCGCTAAATATCTTGACATTGACCCTGTCATTATTCGCCTTATTTGGGCTGCAGCGATCTTCTTATTTGGAACAGGTTTTCTTTTCTACATCATTTGCTGGATTATTATCCCAGAAGAAAGCAAGTGGTAAGCTATAATTGAATATACAAAAAAGGTTTGCCAATTGGTAAACCTTTTTAGATTGAAGATAAAATTTTTGAAATTTCCTTAAATAATACCGGACCTTAGATGAAATTGTTCAGTGGATGATTTCAGGAATCTAGGAAGCTCCACTATATGTTTAATATTAGCAAAAATGACCTTATTCTCGTGAAAGCAAGTCATCATGGTCTCTAATCCACTTTTTTATTTGATATAAAAGTGGTAAGAAATCTTTTCCCAAATCGGTTAACCCGTAATAAACTGGAGAACCCGTACTAGCTACACCTTCACGACTGATTATGTTAATTGACTCTAACTCACGAAGATTTTGAGCAAGAACCTTTCTAGATATTGTTTTCAACCTTCTTTCAAGTTCCGCAAAATGGAGTGTCTCATTTTCTAAAGTTAAAATAATAAATACAGCCCATTTCCCTAACAAGGGTTGAGCAAGCTTGCGTAAACAGATTTCGTTTTCCATGTTACTTTTAGGTACCTTCTTTTTCTCATTATTAAAGTCTGTTACTATTGTACTACATTTCGAAAGGAGTAAAGCATGGTATTTTTTAAAACAAAAGAATTCGAATTTGAAGCACGACGTGTCATGTGGTACTGCCCTAAAGGTGGAAGTGACTTTGCCGAGGTTGAAAATATCTGTCAACAAATTAAAGACGGCAACTACGAATCTTGGTATCATGGCTGGAAAAACGGTGCTGAAAAACTATTAAAACGTACTCAACGATATTCTTCTAAAATTAGTCAAGGACATGCTTTTTTGCGAGCCAGTCGTTATTTTCAAGCCTCTGAATTTTTTCTTTCCCCTTTGGATAAAAGAAAAATAGACGTCTACCAATTATCAGTTCAATATTTTTATGAGGGGCTCAAGATGTTAGAAATCCCTTATCGTTTGGAAATGATTCCATATGAGAATATCTCATTACGTTCTCTTTATTTCACTCATAAGACAAAAACGTGCAAAGGAACACTCTTTATCTGTGGTGGTTTCGATGCCTTGTTAGAAGAACTTTACTTTACAAATGTTGTTGCAGGAATCGAAGAAGGTTATAATGTCATCATTTTTGAGGGACCAGGTCAATCCTCTGTCCTTAGAGAACATCATCTTCCATTTATCCCTAATTGGGAAAAGGTTTGCCAAGCCATAATTAATTACTACGAAAATCAAGTTTCTAAACCTTTTATCGGAATCGGTCTATCCTTGGGCGGTTTGCTAATGGCTCGCGCACAAGGAAATAAAAATGACTTATTTGATAGTATTGTTTTATATAATTATTTTCCAAGTGTCCTAGAATCCTTTAAAAATAGTATCCCTCAAATATTCCATCGTTTCATTGATGATGAGATACCAAGTTTTTTTGAAAAGTTAGCTATGTTTTACATACAAAGAAATAAGTTTTTAAATTGGCAAGTTGAACAGGCAAAGTGGAATTTTGGAGAACCCTCACTATCTTCTTTAATAAAACGATGTAAAGAATTTAAGGAGATAACTATTTCAGGGCCTGTTCTTGTACTTTTATCCACTAATGATATGTATTACGATAAACAACTAGGATTTAAGTATTTTGAAGCCATACCGTCAAAAGAGAAAAAATTAATCATTTTTGATAAAGAAAACTACTCAAGCGACCTCCACTGTCAGAATGGTTCTGCTTTTGATAGTAATGATGAAATCTTTGAATGGTTAAGTGAAATAGAGTTGCCTTAATTTATAAACATATGTAAACAAAAAAGTGATACAAATCTAAATTCTTACCATTTAGGTCCATATCACTTTCTTTTTTTATTTTCTCAAGCGGAGAATTAAATAGCTGACGTTAACTAGGAGTAAAACACTCCAAAGAATAAGGAAAGGAATATTTCCTCGGACAGCATTGTGCCAAATACCTAGGGCGTATAAGGCCATAAATACTAGTGATCCTAGAACTGCTGTTCCTTTATTGTTTTGTGGTTGTTTAGACATATGAACCTCCTTTGTTTGCTTTTTCTGAACTGGTTTAAAGCCATAAACCATGGCGAGAAAAAGTCTGGCTTGACGTTTGACATCATTAGCCAAAGATCTATGTGACTGGGCATAGATACCATTTGGATTGTAAAAAGACTTGTCAAAATGCTCAGGCTCTTTTCGGCCCCACTTCTTTCTCAATTTGTTGGGTGATCGAAAACCCTTGGTCATCCGATTACGAAAGGCAGGATCATGTGGTTGAACCGGCTCCACATCCAGTTGCCAGTGGCGTTTGAAATTGCCATAGTTGAAACTAGCACCATTAACCACTCCACTCTCGGTCACCTGCTCCGCATCGACCTCATTGAGAAAGTTTCCCTGACTATCCAGAATAAACTCAATCCGATTATAGAGAAGAATTTTTAGATTAACACTTGGAATCCCATCAGGATAAACCGCCTTGCCATCACAGATAGAAACCTTCTGGTGCAAACGTCCCTGATCAAACATGGTGAAAGGCTTCCATCTCAGATAGACAGCCAAAGCTTCTTTATCTGTCATCCCTGGCTTTTTATAATGCGTCCGCACATACTGTGCCTGTTGACTAGAAATCAGGTATCGTAGCTGATGGATTTGTCGCTCTATAGAAACATTCTTAGACAAACTATCATCAGGAAAAGCCAGATCTACCAATTTCACGACATCCTTCCAGAAGGAATCATGCGGTGCTAAGTCAGAATCGAAATAAGATAAAAGGTGTTGGGTTTCTTCAAGCTCTCCCGATAAGTCCTCTGGCATCTCTATATAAGCTAGCAATAGCTTTAGCACTTGCAATGGTTGGTAGTCCCTTTGCCAGTTCTTCCATAAGTGTCGAAAGGCTTTTGAACCAATGAGCATCACATCTCTCCTCAATAACATACGTAAATTTAATCAGTCGTCTCTTTGATGAACTCCTCTATCTTCTCGGACACCTCTTTGGTCTGATAGTGATAAAGATAATGCGGAGAATCATAAAAAGTCACTTCGATATTTTTCTGGTCCTTTGCAAAGGTAGTCGCATAATGCCGCCAGTCCTCCTGGCTAAAACCTGTACCCTCACCATTCGAGACCATCAGTAAGGTTGGAATATGTGAATCAATGCTAGAAGTAACCTTTTTCGCATTTTCCTTAACAGACAGGCTCTCATTTAACATAGCCTTTGACAATATTTGACGATAGGCTATCCGTTGGTAGAGGCGGCGGTCACTACTACTGAGATTGGCATTAGGCACATATAAGCGACTCGGTAAATACCTTAATAAGCCCAATTGACTTCCCCAACGAGCCATACGTAATATCTGGGGATGCATTTTTAAATGAGCGTAACTTTCTGGTAGGGCCCAATCTAAACCAATGATAGCTTTCACTTCACTAGGATATTTTTCCTGCCACAGAAGTGTCTCTAAGGAGGCCATCGAATGAGAAAGGATAATATAAGGACCTGAGACATGAGCCCTGGCTAGGGCTTGACGTGTCTCTGAAAGAACCTCAGAAACATCTCGGGACTTGGATGTATCCTCACTGTAACCATAGCCAGCCCTTTCAACAACGACTATCTTATACTGCTTCGAAAGCCCATCATACAAGTCTTTAAAATCTAGAATGGGAGAGGCTGTTCCAGCACCAGAAAGAAAAACTAGAGTTTGTGGCCCCTCCCCCTTTACAAAGACACTCATGTCATGACCATTCACAGACACCATTTGCCCCATAGGATTGAGAGAAGCCTTCTCTCTTTGCAAGGCTAATCTATGGTAAGTAAAGATCGCCAGCAACAAGAACAGAACTAATCCCAGCAGAAATAAAAGTCTTTTCATAAAAACGTGCATGGTTTATCCTACTAAAAAGTCAGCTAGCTTAGCTAACCGACTTTCTGATTTATTCGGCATCTGGGCGTGATTTGCGAGCAATATCAGCAAGGATATTTTCTACAAATTCTGACACAGCTTCAGTGTGTGTTTGTTTTTGTCCATAGCGACGAACGTTAACAGTTCCGTCTTCCATTTCCTTATCACCAACAATCAATTGGTAAGGAATTTTTTGTGTTTGAGACGCACGAATCTTGTATTGCATTTTCTCGTTACGTTCATCCACTTCAACACGGATACCGCGGTCACGAAGTTGTTTAGCAACTTCCCAAGCGTAATCTGTGTGGGCTTCATTTGAAACTGGGATAACAGTCACTTGTTGAGGTGCCAACCAAGTTGGGAAGGCTCCTTTATAGTTTTCAATAAGGATAGCTGTAAAGCGTTCCATTGTTGAGATAACCCCACGGTGAATCATAACTGGACGGTGTTCTTCCCCATCAGCACCGATGTATTTAAGGTCAAAGCGTTCTGGAAGCAAGAAGTCCAATTGGATAGTAGAAAGTGTTTCTTCATTACCAAGGGCAGTCTTCACTTGGATATCAAGTTTTGGACCGTAGAAGGCAGCTTCACCTTCTGCTTCAAAGTAGTCGAGTTCCATGTCATCCATGGCTGATTTCAACATGCTTTGAGCATTTTCCCACATTTCATCATTGTCAAAGTATTTGTGAGTATCTTTAGGGTCACGGTATGACAAACGGAAACGATAGTCAGTCAAGTTGAAATCTTCGTAAACGTCGATAATCAATTGAAGCGTACGTTGGAACTCATCTTTGATTTGTTCAGGTGTTACGAAAGTATGACCGTCATTAAGTGACATTTCACGCACACGTTGAAGTCCTGTAAGGGCACCTGATTTTTCATAACGGTGCATCATACCAATTTCAGCGATACGGATAGGCAATTCGCGGTAAGAGTGCACATGGTGTTTGTAAACTTCGATGTGGTGAGGACAGTTCATTGGACGAAGGACAAAGGCTTCACCATCTCCCATATCCATTGTTGGGAACATATCTTCACGGTAGTGATCCCAGTGACCTGAAGTTTTGTATAGCTCAACTGAGGCAATTGGTGGAGTGTAGACGTGTTGGTAGCCTGCTGCTACTTCCTTGTCTACGATGTAGCGTTCCAAGACACGACGGATTGTCGCACCGTTTGGCAACCAGAATGGAAGACCTTGACCAACCTCTTGAGAAATCATGAACAAATCAAGTTCTTTACCAAGTTTACGGTGGTCACGTTCTTTAGCTTCTTCAAGACGTTTAAGGTAAGCCTTGAGATCTTTTTTATCGAACCAAGCTGTACCATAGATACGTTGCATCATAGCATTATCGCTATTTCCACGCCAGTAAGCACCTGCAACATTCAAAAGGTGGAAGACTTGGATACGACCAGTTGATGGCACGTGTGGGCCACGGCAAAGGTCAACGTACTCACCTTGACGGTAGATAGTCAAACCACCTTCGTCTTCTGAGTGTTCTTCAATCAATTCCAATTTATATGGGTCATTTTTGAAGATTTCACGCGCTTCGTCTTTAGTCACTTCTTCACGGATTGATGGGAAGTTTTCTTTAACGATTTTCTTCATTTCTTCTTCGATACGAGGAAGGTCTTCGTTAGAAATTTGACCAGCTTCATTGTCAGTATCGTAGTAGAAACCATCTTCGATAGCTGGACCAACACCCAAATGAATATCTGGGAAAAGGCGACGAGCTGCTTGGGCAAACAAGTGAGCCGCTGAGTGACGCAAGATTGGAAGAGCGTCTTCGTGATCAGGTGTCACGATTTCGATGCTTCCATCTTCAGTAATCGCACGAGTTGTGTCAATCAATTTACCGTTAAATTTACCAGCAAGTGCCTTTTTAGCCAAAGAGTTGCTGATAGATTGTGCAATTTCAAAAGTTGTAACGCCAGATTCAAATTCACAAACAGCGCCATCTGGGAAAGTAATGTTAATCATCATATTCTCCTTAAAATTAATCTAAATTAATATCAATAATTGATGTTCTAAACTCTTTCATTCTTATACGCAATAGAAGAGTTGAGGAAGTTAAAAACCCTATAAGAGATAGGACTATAAAAACATGTTTCCATAAGGGGAGTGTAGTTCCATCTACAATCGGATATAGACGTATTGGATAGGTTGTCAATGCACTATAAAGATAAACCGCTGCAGTCGAACTACACAAGTATCCTATCTGAACTTTTAGTTTTGTCTTAGTAAGCATTAGGATGCTATAAAAGGGAATGCCAAAAACTAGAAGCGGTATCCCTAAGGCATAAAGGCTAATAAGAATGGTAACCGGTCCATCCCAAAACATTAGAGAGATAAATAACAACATATATGTTACCAAATAAAATAATATGGCACCTGTCTTAGAAAATAGGATTGTATTTCGACTCAATTAGCCTCCTCCCCTCAATTTTGGTTTAGCCCTTTAAATATGCTTAAGCCAAATAAAAAGCGACATCCTCAAAAGGACGTCGCAACGTGGTTCCACCTTAGTTCGTGTACGACAAAAAATGCGTCTGTCCTACACCTCTGATTGGCTCTAACGTGGCCACCGTTTTATGTTTGCATAAAAAATTTATCGAGTAGTCCCAATCATGTCCTCTGCGTGATTCCCAGCGACACACGCTCTCTGAAAGATTTCCCATGACTGATATGTCTCTATGCGTTATTATAGCATGAAACTGTAATTTTTCAAGCTAATTATCTCTTTTATTAATCAATTCTAAGATTTTATCTGACTAGGAAAATCTGATAGCTTTCCTAATCCAATAGTTTCGTGATATTTTTGATTTTCTTGACCTGTTTAGCAGAGCCTTTGATGATACGAACAGAGCCGTTAACAGGCAAGGCAATGGCCTTGGTTGGCAAGTAAGTCACCATACGCGTCAAGCGTTTCATGGTACTATCTTCACCATTCAAATCATTGTGGAAATCCTTAGAAATCGTGAGATCCAAGTAATACTCATAGACACGTTTTCCAAAGTTTTCCGCAGAAATTTCATAAAGCTTGTCAGCCCACTTAGTCACGTCTTTTTCTGGCGTTGCAATGGCTGCTTCCAAAATGGCCCCAGCTAAATCATTATCATGATAATAAAGCGTTCCAAACATCTGGTCCGTAATCACATTATCCAAATAAGGATTTCCATGAGCAATAATCGGAGTACCGCTAGCCAAGGCTTCCAGATAGGTCAATCCCTGAGTCTCACTGGTTGATGCCGAGATGAAGAAATCAGCAGCCTTATAGTAAAGAGCTGTTTCGCCAGGTGCAATCATACCTGTGAAAACCACCTTATCCAGAATACCAAGTTTCTTGGCTTGGGACTTCAGGTCTGGTAGGTAAGGGCCATCGCCAGCAACAACTAACCGAACCTTATCGTCTTCCTCTAAAACCGAAGGTAGAGCCGCCAGAACTGCTTGGATATTTTTCTCATAAGAGACACGAGACAAGCTCAACAACATGGTTTCATCCGAAGCAATACCAAGCTTGGCTCTCAAGTCCGCTACATCTTCTTCGGTAATCTCTGGACGCTGGAATTTCTCAAGTTCAATGCCTGTTGGAATGACCCGTTTTTCAGCAGCAATCTTGTACTTGAGTAAAAGGTCATAAACAATCTCGCTCGGACAGATAACCCCATCCAGATCGCTCATAAAGCCACGAACAATGTACTTAACCATACTTGGACGGATGACCATACCTTTGGCAATATAGCGGACATAGTCTTCATACTGAGTATGATAGGTATGCACAACAGGAATCCTAAGTTCACGCGCAATGGCAATCCCTAGAAGCCCCAAGGAGAACTCTGTCTGCGTGTGAATAATATCAAGCTTGTATTGTTTTGCAATCTCTAGAGCCTTAGAAAAGCCACGATAAGCCACTCGGCGATCCTTAAAAGCAAAGAAAGGCACACTGGGAATACGGACAATCTGCCAGTCTTCATAGCGGTCAACATCTCTATCAGTCGTGGTAAAGATAAAGACTGTGTGCCCCATTTTTTCCAACTGCGTCTTCAGCGTGCGAATACTGGTCGCAACACCTGATACCTGTGGAAAATAGGTATCTGTAAACAATCCGATACGCATTTAAATCTCCAATACTTCTTTGTAGGCTTCAACAAGTTTCTGAGCCACATCATCAATCGAGCGACTTTCTGCAACCTTGTAACCTTCTTCACGTTTGTCCACTTTACCATCGATAATATCTTGTAAGGCTACTACAAATTCATCCACGTTATGCCCGAATGAAGCAGATTTGTCATCAACCCAGCCCTCATAAACAGGAATATCACGCAAAACCACATGTTGGTGACTGGCAAAGGCCTCTAGCACTACGATTCCTTCGGTTTCCTCATAGGACGGGAAAAAAAAGGCATTAGCACCACTCATAGCTCCCTGGAAGACAGCTCCCTTGAAGTAACCTGGGAAGCTGACATTATCAGGATGCTTACCATTGACAATGTCTCGAATCTTCTTAGGAATCAGCCATTTGCTGATACTACCTAACCAAATGAAACGAACATGAGGCATCTTTTCAGCAACCTTGACGAAATCTTCAATTCCCTTGCGTTGGAAATAAAGACCCGCACAAATAACCACTGGCTGTCCTTCCTCGATACCAAAGTAGTCTCGGAAAACTTCTTCCTTACGTGGATCCTTACCGTATTTTTTCAGATCAATCCCATTTGAAACAGCAATGATTGGTGTGGTAACTCCGTAAGACTGAATCAATTTTTTGGAATACTCAGATGGTGTAATCACGTAATCGGCCTTTTGATACATGTGGGCCAAATATTTCCCAAAAAGTGGGGCCAAAAGGTTAGAACCGATGAATGAATTCTCAAAGTCTTCACGTGTCGAATGACCATGCATGATGACCTTCTTGCCACGGCGTTTTGCAGCATGCAACAACATCAAGCTACGTGGACCATAAGTATTAATATGAACGACATCGTAATCACCCAAGATGTCCGTCGTATAGGGAATCCCCGCCAAGTCCAAGGCATGCATCTGATGGTGGAGAGCCCGTCCGATTCCTGATTTTTCAAGAACCGATTTTCCTTCAAGATAAAGTAGAACTTTCATACTCCTCATTATAGCTTAATTTAGTAGAAATTTCATCCTGCAGTTGGCTTTATCTTGATTTCTCATTTAATGAGATAGGCATTCCAACACTAAAAAAGATCGAGCATTCTCGATCTTTTAGGTCATCATCTTAAACGTCTTTACGGCGACGATGGCTATATGCTACACCCATGACTGCTGCCATTTCTGCTGCCACACCGAGGGCAAGCAAGGCAGTATCGTTAGCTTGACCAGTCTCTGGAAGTTGAGGTCCTGATTTCTCAGAGGATTGAACTGGCTTAGCTGGTTTTGGCGTCACTGGTGGAGTAGGCGGTGTTGGTGGTGTCGGCGGAACCACTGGTGGTTTAGGTGGGACACTTGGTGGTGTCGGTGGTGTTGGCGGTGTAGGAGGAATGTAACTATTGTTAAATTCTGTATCCAAAGGAAGGAGAACTGCTGCTACAAGCAGATTTTCCTTTTCACCCACAGTCTTGGTAACAGTCACCTGGAATTTAGCTACCATGTTATCATAAACCACATCGGCTTCATTGCCCTTGACTTCTTCAACAGTGTAGTAGTAAACACCTGGTTTGTCATAGACAATGTTTTCAAAACTAATGTTTCCTTGTGCATTATTGGTCACTGTTTGGATAACATTACCCTTGTCGTCCTTAAGAACGAAGCTAAATTCACCATCTTTGAGGTTACGGCCCGTAAGAACCTTGGTCAATTCGAATTTGGCCTTGGCTGGTTGCACTTCTTTAACAAAGTTATTAAAGACAGTGTCTTTTGGATTAGCGACCGTTGATACCAAAGCATCGCCATCTCGGGTCACTGTAATCCAGACAGTCGCTTTCATACCATCATAGACGATATCTTCGTTAGTTCCCTTAACTTCTTCAACAGTATAAGTGTAAGTTCCTGCCTTATCAAAGTGAAGTTCACTAAATGCAACACGACCATCAGCTGTATTTCCAACAGTTTCGACAATATGGCCTGCACTATCTTTGAGGACAAATTGGAACTCATTAGCAGTCAAAGTTTGGTTAACACCTGCCTTAGTCAATTCCTTACTGAACTGAATAGCAGCTTTAGCTGGAGTCACAAACTTGTTGTTAAAGATGGTGTCTTTTGGATTAACTACGGTTGAAACAAGAGCATCACCATCACGTGTTACCGTGATAGAAACAGCAGCTTTCATCGTATCATAGACAATTGCATCATCCTTACCTGCAAGTTCTTCAACAGTGTAGTTGTAGGTACCTACCTTGTTAAAGGTCAACTCACTAAAGGCAACCTGACCGTCAGCTGTATTTCCAACAGTCTCAAGGACTTTTCCAAAACGGTCTTTAAGGACAAATTGGAATTGATCTGCTTTTAGATCTTGCTTAACACCTACCTTGGTCAATTCCTTACCAAATGTAATTTTGGCCTTGGCTGGTGTTACCAATTTATTGTTAAAGATAACGTCATCTGGATAAACCACTTTGGCCACTAATTTTTCTCGGCCATCTGTGGTTTCTCTAGCTACTTGGACAGTCACATCAGCTTGGAGCTTATCATAAACGACGTCACTATCATTACCAGGAACTTCTGTCACACGATAGTGGTAAGTACCTGGTTGGTTAAGTACAAGATTTGAGAAGACAATTTTACCAGAGGCATCATTGGTTGTTTCACCAAGATCAACCATCTTATTATCTGTCATATCAACCAATTTGAAGGTAAATTCCTTATCTTTCAAGGCTCTACCTGCCAACTCTTTGGCTAATTCAAGATTGAAATGTACCTCTTGTTCACCACCTGCATTTCCACGACCTCCAACTAAACGTACTTCAGAAGTATATGTTTTTGACTCAACATCTGCATGAAGGTCAACTTTATTCGTAGGATTATTAGAATCTGATGCTGGGTTGGTCAATCGTGTCTGATACCAAACATAAACCATACGGTCCAAACGACCAAGATTTAACTCAAATTTAGTATCGTCATGAGAGAAACTCTTAATCAATTCCATAGCTGAACCCTTATCAACCCATGGCTCAGCAGAATCAATGTAACGTAACTCTAAAGAATTATCAACAAATCTTTGATTATCAGACCAAGTATCGATCAATTGAAGATTATTCAAGACACGTCTTGCGTAATTAAGACGCATTCCCCAGTTAATTAGGGTTGGATCATTCTTGTCCTGACTACCCCATTTAGCAACGACTTCGTCACCAGGAATAGGATTTGCAGAACCAACTGTCACATTAACGACATGACCATTGAAATTGAGGTGCAATTTTTCGCCACCTTTGAGAGCTTCAGAATAAAGCGTATCTAACTCTAAATTCATATATTTCCCAATAGGGTGATCTTCGAAATAATGATTAAATGTGGTTACAACACTGTTATTCTTAGGATCTACCTGAGCAATACCAACAACTTCGTTATTAGGGTTGTAAACATTAACACTATAGCTTGTCTTAAATTGCAATTCACTTGGAAGAGTGAAGATAACTTTGTCACCTGAATTAATAGCTATATCGTTAGGGAATGAAATATCATGATAAACAACCTTACTTCTTGAGTAAATACTATTTCCGTCTGGAAATTGAAGCTCAACGTTAGGATTTTGAACATTAATTTCAGTTCCTGTCTTTGTCACCTTGACATCCGCTGGAATCGGGCGACTTAGGTTGGTAACCTTAAGTCCGAAATTATCTGACGAAGCGGAACTCGTATTGTTTGCTGCAGCGAGGTCGCTAGCGCTAGCTTCTCGTGTTTCATTGACTGTAACTGGCTTCTCACTGAGCCCCTCACTAGTCTTATCTTGTGATGTACTCTTTTGTTCAGAGCTTGCAACCGTTTGCTCTTGAAGCGCAACTTCACTAGAAACAGCAGTCACTGAGATAGCACTGGTACTTTCTGCTTGAACGGTAGGTTCAGCTGTCACTTCTTGACTTGAGGCACTAGTGCTTGTCCTTTGGCCCCCACCATCAGACTCACTGGCTTCCTCAAGCACACTCGTCGCTGGTTGGCCTTTAGGCTCTTCAGCTTGATCTGCTTTGGCGGTACTTACACCAAAAACTGCAGACGAAAGTAAGACCGAAGCAACGCCCACCGTAAACTTACGGATGGAGAAACGCTGCCTCGAATCACCGAATCGGTTATTCATGATTCTATCCTCCCATTTTTACAAATCTTAACATTTTTGTAACCCTTTTCATTCTGAATTATACACTATTTTCAGAACTTTGCAAGATAATTATTTACCCCTTTAGAGGTTTTGTAAAGCTTTCTAAGATATCAATAGATAGTGAAATTTTCAAACCCTTATATTATAAGCTTTCTATCGGAGTCTCTCTTTTAATATTGTTTTTCTTTCTCATTTTATTGACATAATTTTAATTAAATTTCCGTCTGAAAAATGCTAAAATTCAGATTTTTTCTTTAAAAAATGAGAAGGTTTTCTTATCTAAAAGCAGAAAAAAACTGCCATTCTTAAATGAATAGCAGTCGTCTTTAAATTAATTAAGAAAATGAGCATAAGCACTCATTTAATGTATTTTAGGCAAGTTCTTTGAGAAACTCAACCAAGATAGCAGCTGATTGTTTTCCCGCCTGAATAATGAATTCATCAAAGGTAATGTTAGCATCATGAGCAGCTGTATCACTCATGGCACGTACAACGATGAAAGGCTTTTTGACACTGTGTGCGGCTTGAGCAATAGCTGCTCCCTCCATCTCTACAGCCAAGACTTCTGGAAAATGCCCCTTAATAGCATCAATCTTGTCTTGACCCGCAATGAAGCTATCACCCGTAGCGATAAGCCCAATCTTAGAATCAATGGAAGCCTGAGCCAAGACCTTTTCGAAAGTCTCTACGAAGGTAGAGTCACTTTCAAAGTAAAGTGGCTGCATAGACATTTGCCCATAATCATAGCCAAAGGCTGTCAAATCAACATCGTGATAGGCTAATTTTGACGCCACAACCACATCTCCAATTTTAAGTCCAGGTGCTACTGCTCCAGCAGAACCAGTGTTAATGAGGGCATCAACGCCAAAATGGTCTGCCAAGACAGCCACAGACATGGCTGACATAACCTTACCAACACCTGATTGCACCAAAACAACATCATGTTTTCCTAAGCGTCCTGTGTAGTAGGTATCGCCAAGAACAGTTTCTTCAACCTTATTTTCCAATTGCTCCACTAGAAGCACTAACTCCTGCTCCATGGCAGCGATAATTCCGATTTTCATATAGTTCCTTTTCAGCTTGTAATCTTTCCTGAATCAGTAGCTAGGGCTATCTGACTCATAGAGTTCTTAGAAATAAAAGACAGCAATGAAGAGAATAATCAAGAGGACCACAACCCAAAAGAGGATGCGATTAAGCTTGTGTTGAAATTGATTGCGTTTAGCATTCTCAATTCGACGGCTCTTGTAGGCCGAAGGCTGGTAATCAGCCTCATAATCCTCATCGTAGAACTCTTGATCATAGTCCTCATAATAAGGTTGTTCCTCTAAATCGATTTCCCCACGCTTAGCCTGCTCAATGACATCGTCAGTCAAAAGTGGCTTACTCATAACTTATTTTCCTCCAAAATGAAGTGCATAGTATTGGAGTGCGATGATAGTTTTGGCGTCCTGGATAGCCCCTGAAGCTACGAGTTCCATACACTCCTCATAAGTCAACTCATAGATTTCAAGAAACTCATCTTCGTCAAGTGGGCGTGGATTTTCAACAGGCTTGAGGTTTGTAGCCACATAGAGCTTGATTTTTTCATTACAGAAACCAATGGCTGTGTAAAACTCATGAATCAATTTAAGTTCACCCTTATACTGAGTCTCCTCTTCAAGTTCACGCGCTGCTGCAGCCATCTCTTCACCAACCTCACCAACTTCCAGTTTACCCGCAGGAATCTCGTAGGAAACCGCCTCAATAGCCTTGCGGTATTGTTTGACGATAATGATTTTTCCTTCTGGGGTAACCGCTAAAACAGCTACTGCTCCCTTGTGGAAGATGAGCTCACGACCAGCCGTCTTACCGTCTGGCAAGAGGACCTCGTCTACTGCAACTTCAAAAATATGTCCCTTAAATTTTGACTCACGTTTGAGTGTTTTTTCTTCAAACTCCATGAATTGACTCCTTTAATCTATGACCCCAATCTAAATCATCTCTCAAATAGAAGTAAGACTTAGATAGGCTTAAGCCTACTTATGTTGGCTTGGGTGATGAGGCTTTTTAGTAGCGTAGCCTTCTTTATTGACCTGACGGCCACGTCCAATGGCTACGCTGTCCGCTGGAACATTCTCTGTAATGGTTGAACCAGCTGCTGTAAGTGCATTGTCCCCGATTTCAAGCGGTGCAATCAAGGTTGAATTGCTTCCGATAAAGACGTTGTTAGCAATTTGAGTTTTGAATTTATGTTGACCATCATAGTTAACGGTAATTGTTCCAGCACCAAAGTTAACGTCAGAACCAACTTCCGCATTACCAATGTAAGTCAAGTGACCAGCCTTGGTATTTTCACCGATAGTAGACCCCTTAACCTCAACGAAGTTACCGATATGAACATCTTTTTTGAGGGTTGAATCTGGACGAACATGGGCAAATGGACCAACGGTAACACCTTCTTCAACCATTGAGTGCTCAATCATAGAGTTAGTGATAACCGTTTTGGAACCGATAGTTGAATCAACAATATAAGTACCATTAGTAAGCACTGACTCTGCACCGACTTTAGTTTGCCCTTTAAGCGTAACATTGGCTTCAATGACAACGTCTGGCTCAATTTCCACATCCACATCGATATAAGTAGCGTTTGGATTTTGGAAAGTAACACCATTAACCATGTGAGCTTGGTTGATGCGACGACGCATAACATCTTCTGCCGTAGCCAAGGCAACACGGTCGTTAACCCCGAGACTTTCTTCAAAGTCACGAAGAGTGAAGGCACCTACTTTTTCACCATTCTCACGGAAAATAGAAATAACATCAGTCAAATAGTATTCCCCTTGAGCGTTGTTAGTGTTGATATTTTTAAGTGCTTCGAAGAGACGTTTATTGTCAAAGACATAAGTCCCTGTATTGAT
This sequence comes from Streptococcus sp. HMSC065H07, assembly GCF_001837325.1. Lineage (NCBI taxonomy): Bacteria > Bacillati > Bacillota > Bacilli > Lactobacillales > Streptococcaceae > Streptococcus > Streptococcus sp. HMSC065H07. The sequence goes on along the minus strand of NZ_KV832038.1, from coordinate 209,875 downwards.
TTCTTTGACCTGTTGTTCGAATTCGTTGGCATCTTTTTGCTCAACAATCTTAGTCACTTCGCCATTTTCGTTACGGATAATACGACCATAACCAAATGGATTGTCTGCAGTTGCAGTCAAGATAGTGGCAACATTTTTGTGATTAACATGGAAATCAATAAGGTTTTTAAGGCTTTCACCAGTAATCAAAGGCGTGTCACCGGCGATAACAAGCGTTTGCCCTTCAAGTCCAGCCAACTCTTCTTCAGCCATCATTACTGCGTGACCAGTCCCCAACTGCTCAGTTTGCATAGTGAAGGCAGATTGACCATCCAAAACCTCACGAACAAGTTCAGCCTTGTGACCAATAACAGTAACGTTTTTAGCTGGTTCGATAGCTGAAACTGCACGGAAGACGTGCTCAAGCATAGTGATGCCCGAAACCTTGTGCAATACTTTTGGAAGATCTGATTTCATGCGAGTTCCTTTACCCGCAGCAAGGATAATAGCGTAATTACTCATTTTCTTTTTCCTTCTTAATATTTTTTTGTGATGATTTCTTTCGTGACGGTCTTAGCCTTGAGCCCCAAATCTCAGGGCCTCCACCTCCCACTGGGATAGCCTACGAAAGAAAGGGGCCTTGAAAACATAGTCTCTCATTTCTTAGAAAATATGTCCTCATAACTGACGTTTTTTAGGGCCTCTGATTATCTATAATCGCCCTATTATACCATAAATGAAAAGGTTTTGGCAGAATGAAAGGTAATGAAAAAGAGCTGACGCTCTTTTTCTAAGAATAGTTATCCTATAACCATTCTTTGTATTTCTTAATATAGATATGCTTCACAAAGGTAACACTAAGCATATACAAAGTAATGATGATAAACAAGAGAATGAAATAGAGACCGTTTAGATGGCTGAGTTTTAAGAGACTAGCCAATGGACTGTATGGAAGAGAAGTCACAAAGAAAGCAGCAAATAAGGTTGTCACAACAACTGATAGTGCTGGGTGACTTTGAATAAATGGTAGTTTTGGTGAACGTAACATGTGGATAACCATGGTTTGAGACCACATAGATTCGATAAACCAACCTGTTTGGAAAATAATGATAAAGGCTGCTGCTTCTGGTGAACCATGAACATAGCCATGCCCCAAAATCATTGGCACAATGATGAAATAGAGCAAGATATATGTCAAAATATCAAATACGGACGAAATAGGTCCTATCCAAGCCATGAAACGCATGATTGATTTGGCTTCCCAGATATGTGGCTCTTTAAGAAATTCCTTGTCCACATTGTCAAATGGAAGGGCGATACAAGAGATATCATAGACAAGATTTAGGACAATCAAATGCACAGGTGCCATTGGTAGGAATGGTAAGAAAATGCTGGCAAAGAGGAGAGAAAAGATATTCCCGAAATTTGAAGAAACGGTCATCTTGATATATTTGGTCATATTAGCATAGACCTTCCGTCCTTCAACCAAACCTTTTTCCAAGACCATTAAATCCTTATCAAGCAAGATAACATCTGCAGTTTCTTTGGCGATATCAACAGCTGTATCCACAGAAATCCCCACATCTGACACCTTCATGGATGGGGCATCGTTGATACCATCACCCATATAGCCTACCTTATGCCCATTTTCCTTAAGGCTTAGGATAATTCGTGCCTTTTGGTCTGGGGATAACTTAGCAAAGACTGTTGTCGTTTCCACAGCCTTAGCCAAATCTTGATCTGACATGGTATCAAGATCACTTCCAAGTAGAATGTGCGTCACATCTAGACCAACTTTTTCACAGACAGCCTGTGTCACCTTATCATTGTCTCCAGTCAAAATTTTTGTGGTCACACCATATTCCGCCAAAGCCTTGATAGCAGGTGCTGCTGATGGTTTTGGTGGGTCAAGGAAGGCAAGATATCCCGTCAAAATCATATCACTTTCATCTTCAACACTAAAGACGTCATTTTCATTAAGTTGTGATTTGTAGCTAACACCGAGAACACGCAAACCTTGTTCATTCAACTGTGCAACTTCCGCAAGGACTTCCTCACGAACATCGTCAGTCAATGGGATAATGTCTCCCTTGTATTCCACATAGTTAGAAACAGAGAGCATTTCTTCAAGGGCACCTTTTGTCACCATGCTAACAAATCCATCAGTGTCTTGAACAATGACACTCATGCGACGACGTTCAAAATCAAAAGGTAGCTCATCAATCTTGTGGAAGGTCTGGTCAAGGTCACGAACGATGTCATGTTTCTTAGCTTCTCTTTCAGTTCGGCTAATAATGGCACGGTCCATAAGATTTTTTAAGCCAGTTTGGAAATAAGAATTAAGATAGGCTCTCCGAAGTACTGATAGGTCAAGGTCACCATGGATATCAAGAGGGTACTCAAGAACGATTTCATCCTGAGTCAGGGTTCCTGTCTTATCCGTACAAAGGATGTCGATAGCCCCTAGGTCTTGAATAGCATTAAGTTTTTTGATGACCACCTTTTCCTTGGCCATAATGATAGAACCCTTGGCAAGACTGGCTGTGATAATCATCGGCAACATTTCTGGGGTCAAACCGACTCCCACACTAAGGGCAAAGACGCCGGCTTCAAGCCAGTCCCCATCTGTTAAACCGTTAATCACAAAAACAACAGGAACCATAACCAACATGAGTCGAATCAAGAGCCAAGAAATGGAATTCATCTCACGTTCAAATGAAGTTGGTTCGTCATAAGTATTGATGGTCTGCTCAATTGCTCCCATCATGGTTTCATCACCAACAACTAAAACCAAGGCAGTTGCACGACCAGAGATAACATTAGTTCCCATGAAAGCAAGGCTCTCACTTTCAAGCAGGCTCTCTAGATTTTGACCATCTGCTTTAGCCAGACAAGCTTTTTCCACAGCATCGCTTTCACCTGTCAAGCCAGACTGTTGAACAAAGAAATCACGAGAATCTAGTAAGACCACATCAGCCGGAATCATATCTCCCGCACTTAGTTTGACCACATCTCCAACCACAATTTCATCAATTGGGATTTCTTGCTCACTGCCATCTCGAAGTATTGTTGCTGTATTGACAATCATGCGAGACAAATTACTGGCAGCCTTGTCGCTACGAAGTTCTTGAATAAAACGGATACCACCAGATATCAAAACTAGAGTGACAATGATGATAGAAGTCGTTGGGTCTTCTTCACCCGGTTTAGCAAGCCAGACATTGGTGATAAAGGAAACCAGAGCAATGACTAAGAGAATAACAGTAAAGGGATTGATGATAGATTCATAAATCTTTTTGATGATAGAATCCTCTTGTCCTTTGGTTATGACATTTTCCCCATAAAGGTCACGGTTTTCTTCTACTTGGTCTTCCTTCAAGCCATCCAAATGAGTCTTGTAGCGAGTAAGGGTTGTTTCAAGTGGCTCTTGAAGAGCAGCAATAAGTCTTTCTTTATTTGTTGACATTGGAATCTCCTTATTTAATCAGGAGCCAATCACTTATGGAGTCCCTAAGACACTAATCAGCGATTGACTGGTTAGGTGCGGTTCGGGGTGATCGTCGATTAGTCTCATAGGTTTCTCCTTTCATTTTTTTACATAGTGGGTGAACCTCAGACAAAAGAAAAGAGTCCTACCCATATACAGGTAAGACTCTATAAACTCGAGGTTGATTTTTTAATAGATTCTGTCAAAAAATGGACCGTTCAAGCTTTAGCTCCGCAAGGCGATGAAATGAGCTTAGTCTTGACCTTGGCAATCAGGACTGTTGACCAACGAGTAGTGTCTCCACTGCTTTGCGGTAGTCATCCGTATCCTTGTGGTAGCCTCACCTACCGTATTTCACTGAAAATAATACTCCTAAGGCGGTAACTTGTCAAGGGGAAAAGTTACTTTTTTGCTTGAGTGGGTAATAAAAAAAGAGCTTCCGCTCTTTTTTGTAAGATATTCTTTTGTAAAATGGATTTTTTTAGACTTTCCTTAAGTGAGTAGGGACGTCAGCGAACTTCTTCGAAGCTCCATGACTAATTTTTGAGCCCCTTCACTTTTTAATTTCTAGGCTCAGGCTAAAACAGTTCCCCAAACTGTTTTACTCTCAAAAATTCCGAGTTCTAGAAATACTTGTATTTCTAGAACTTTTCTCACAGCGGAAAGTCTCGTTAAGCGCTCGCTTTGCTCGCTAGAAGCAAGTCAAATCAAGAACGTAATTATTATTCTTTGAATGAAGTTAAGGTGATGTCTTCATAATAATCATCGCCTAGAGAAATTGTTTTACCATCTTTATAAAAGAAAAAAAGAGCACTTAGCTCTTTCCTACTTTCCTTGCTTGATATAAGTTCCTTGTAGCTTACCATGTAGAATGTAATCAACAGATTTGAGCTCATCTACAGTTCGACAATCAAGGGCACACATGATAAGACGAAGGTCATCCTTCCAGCCATTGACAATAGCCACAACCTTATCCACAGGGTAACGTTCCACCAATTCAAGGACAGTTCGTGAGAGGCCAACACCTTTTGCTCCTAGAACCAGACATTTGACCATATCGAGTGGGTTTCGCACGCCACCAGAGGCTAGGATTTCCACATCCTCGCGAAGGTCTTGGGCTTGCAAGAGGGTCTGAACGGTGCTTTGTCCCCAGTTATTGAGGTAATCTCGGTTACCGCCTCGACTATTTTCAATATAGGCGAAGCTAGTCCCACCACGACCTGAGATATCCACAGTCTTGATGCCTTGAGACATGGCGTAACGAATGGTCTCCGCATCCATACCAAAGCCGACCTCCTTGAGTACAAGGGGGCAGTCTATTTTCTGTGCATAAGCCGCCACATTTTCCTTCCAAGTGTGGAAAATACGCTCTCCCTCAGGCATGAGGAGCTCCTGCATAAGGTTAACATGGAGCTGTAAAAAGACTGGATTCATGGCTTCCACCGTCTTAGTCCCCAAGTCCACAGACTTATCCACACCGATATTAGTCGCTAGGTCTAAGTCTGGAAACTCTTGACGATAGTCAAAGGATTCTGGTGCTTCTCCTTTTAGAGCAGCACTGTAGGAACCCGTCACCATGAGAATACCTGTTCGACTGGCCACCTCAGCCAATTTACGATTAACTGCACCACCTTTGGCAGAACCACCTGTCATGGCATTGATATAAAAGGGAAAGTTCCAATCTCGTCCTGCAAAATGTGTGGACAAGTCAATCTGATCTAAATCATAAGTTGGTAGAGACTTGTGGATAAGTTCCATATCGTCAAAACTATTGTAGGGCGACTGGTACTTAAGGGCATAACGGATGTGATCGTCTTTACGATTTGTCATAGGTTATTTCTTTACTTTCTTGCGTGATTATTATCTACTAAGCTGATTCCTATACCTCATACAAGAGCTCTATTCCTACCTGCTGCCAACGCTCAACTAGAGCATCTCGGCTAGCTTGGTCAAAGGCAAAGGCGATACCACAGTCGCCACCTCCAGCTCCAGAGGACTTAGCAATGGCATCGAGTCCTTGCTCTGCTTCTTTGAGTTTTTTCAGCTTGGCCACATAAATATCTGGACTAAGTGATTCCAACTGATCACTGACAGTTTGAAGGCTGCTCTTAAGTAAATTCTTATTTCCTGTTTCCAGTGCCTTGAGGGCATCTTGGACGGCAACTTCTGTTTCACTTAAATACTTGCTTGATATGCGAGATTTGGCCATTTTAACCATGTCTTTTGAAATAGCAGCTTGCTTGGTCCACCCCACCAAAAAGTGAGCTTTGAGAACTGGCACTACAGGACTGATACGATAGCCCCAGTCTTTTTCCAAAAGCTCTGTTAGAGTTTTTTGGTCTATAAGCTCTGCTATTTTTGCACGGTCAAAGGAACGATAGGAAATTAGATCCTCGTATACGATACAAGCTAAATCTCCCATAGAACCATTATCTCCCTGCTTGAGAAGGGTGTAGCTAGCTAATTTAAAGAGAATGTCTTTGGATAAGTCTTTTTGAAGGGCTGCTGCCAAGGCCTTGAGGGTCAATACCACAACAGAACCCGAAGAACCGATACCAAATTTAACCCCATCTCGTTCCAACTTTCCAGTGATTGAAAGGTCCAGAGCGGGTAACTTCTCACCACAAAAGGCCTCAAAAGTATTCAAGGCCTCTTGAATGAGGGCGTAATTTGCGTCTGGCTCACGACTAACACTATAGTCAAACATGTCTGAGGACAACTGGGTAGTTTGTGCTTCCTTGACCTCTGCTGACATGAAAATAGGAATAAATTGGATTAGGGCTGTCTGCCTAGGTGTTAAGACTGAATATTCTCCAGCAATGTAGAGTTTCCCACCTGTTTTTACTGTGACCTGACTGACCGACTGCTTAGGCATCTGGCAACTCCTTAGTGCGTGAAACGATGACCTGATAGTCCTTACTGAAGTGGTCTGCTAGGCGGTCTAGGTCTTCTTCCAGACAGAGCACCTTAACATTTGGTCCTGCATCCATAGTAAAGTAACACTGCTCACCAGAGGCACGGAGGGCCCTAACCTTGTCCATAGCCTGATATGAGGCTTCCGTTAGATATGAAAATGGTGGGTTAGCCGTGCTTGTGGTTTGGTGCATACGAAGGGCATTGGCTTCAGTGAGCTCACCCACCGCTTGGAAATCATTAGCCTTGAGGTAGTCTAACATATCCTTGTAATCCTGCTCAGACTGTTTAATCCACTCTGGGAAGGATGTCGATGTTTCGGTACACAACTTCATGCCATCACGGCTTGATACAGGTTTCTTTTGATCTGTTAAAACCAGCATAATCATGGCCAATTTGAGGTCTGTTTCAACCGGGTAAACCTCACCACTATCCTTGTCCCAGGCTGCCAATGGTCCAAAGAAGGACCGTGATGACGAACCTGAAGCAAACTTGGCAATTTGAGCTAATTCAGACTGCGTTTTTCCGACTTGGAAGAGCTCGTTAGCTGCTTTAACTAGGGCAGAAAGTCCTGAGGAACTTGAGGATAGACCCGCTGCTGTTGGCATGTTGTTCCAAGTTTCAATCTTGACATGTTGGTTGGGATTAGTACGGAAGAGATCTAAAACCTTGCTGGCCTTGGTTGTTTCTTTTTCCCCTTGGAGCTCATCATCGATATACATGACATCACCAGTCGTATCCTCAGGCAGAAAAGATAACTTGGTTTCCGTATACATATTTTCCAAAGTCAGTGAGATACTACTGGTTGAAGGAATCATACGCTCCGCATCCGCCTTACCCCAGTATTTGACAATAGCAATATTTGCGTACGATTTGACGCTTACAGGCTTTCTATCCACGTGTTTACGGCTCCTTTTTCTTGAAGTTTTTTAGCAATCGTTCGGGCTTGGTCTTTAGTACTTGTCAGGGCAATAATACAGCCACCAAGTCCTCCGCCTGACATCTTGGCTCCCAGTGCACCATGCTCCAGAGCAGTTGCTACTAGAAGATCCGACAAATCACAAGACACCCCTAAAGATTTAAGGTGATTATGGGCTTGAGACATGAGCTGACCAAGAAGCTTTTGATCCTTGGCTTTGAGGGCGCGTTCTGCCTTCTGACTTAATTCGCCCAGTTGGTTGAGATCTGACAAGGCATCTAAACCAATGGCCTCAACCTTTTCCACAGCCTCACGGGTATTTCCATGGATACCCGTATCAGCAATGACCAGATAGGCACCTAAATTGACCTCGATTTCCTTGAAACCGATATTACGCGTAAAGCTAATAGCTTTGTCACTCAAGCAGGTCTTTGCATCTAAACCACTAGGTTTACTATGGGCAATGGTCTCCGCCTGATGGACTAGCATTTCCAAGGTCTCCTGGCTAAGCTCCTGATCAAAATAATCAAAGACCGCTCGAATTGCCGCAATGGCTACAGCCGCAGACGACCCCATGCCACGCTTTTCAGGGACACTAGACTTAATAGCATAGCTAATAGGCTGATTCTTGATTTCCAGATAATTAAGCGCTGAAAAAATCGCTGTCGTCAAGGGATCTTGAGCCTTGAGCGTCAAAGGAGTCGCAGCCGCCTGAATCTGACAGACAACCTCAATATCCTTAAGAGGGAGGGCAAGGGCAGGATGACCATAAACGACCGAGTGCTCCCCCATCAAAATAATCTTACTGTGAGCCTTGCCCACTCCTACTTTCTTAGTCATAAATTACACACACTCACAGACGAATTTGCAGGCGAGTGTCTTTCTAGATTTTTCATACAGATTCTAGTGGTGACTCAAGGTCAATCAAGCATTCAAAGGAGACAAAGAGCACCAATCTAAAGAATTTTCTTATAGCACTTCTATCTTATCATCAAAGCGCAAAAAAAGCGACATCTAACCTAGAGTGTCGCTTTGTATTAGAGATATGTTTTCAAAAAAAGAGCCTCTCGGCTCTTTTCATTTTAAATCGCAAACAAATCGTTTAGGTTCTCAGCCATAGTTGGGTGAGTGAAAATTTGTTTAGCTAAATCTGTGTATGGAATGTGATGATTCATAGCTAGGGTAATTAGATTGATAATTTCATGAGATTCTTGACCAAAGAGGGTCACACCCAAGATTTCCTTAGTTTCAGGATTTACCACAGCTTTGAAGGCACCACGCAAATCACCGTTAACATGGCCACGCGGCATGCCAGCAACTGGAAGTTCCTTGACTGCAACCGGTCCACCTGCTGCTCTGGCTTGATCTTCAGTAAGACCAACCTGTGCCAAAGGTGGGTTGAGAAACATAGCAGTTGGAACAGCTCCACGTGTTTCAAGGTTATAGCTACCATCACCAGTTAGGTAATTAAAGACAATACGGAAATCGTCTAGTGAGATATAGGTAAATTGAAGACCACCATTAACATCACCAACTGCAAAGACACCAGGAACACTTGTTTCCAAATGTTTATTGACCTGGATACCACCACGTTCAGTCAAGGCAATATCAGTATTTTCCAAGTGAAGAGGTTCGATATTAGGCTTGCGTCCTGTCGCATAGAGGAGTGCATCAAAACGGAACTCGCCTTTGTCAGTAACAACGACAACTTCATCACCGTCATTTTTCACTTCAGAAGTTTTAACACCTTGCTCAAAGACAATGCCGTCCTCTTCCATGTATTCCTTGGCCAACTTAGCAATAGATGGCTCTACACGTGGCAAGAAGCTAGTCGCTGCATCCAAAACAGTCACTTGGCTTCCCAAACGGTTATAAAGGCCAGCAAATTCAAGACCGATATTACCACCACCTAAGACACCTAAACGTTTTGGCAAGGCTTCAAGGGTTTGAATACCAGTTGAATCGTAAACATGCTTAGTTGTTGTCAAGCCAGGAATAGGCAAGACATTAGACACGGCACCTGTATTGATGACAATAGTCTCAGCTGTTAGCTCTTGGCGATCATCACCAGCCACTACTTCAATAACCTTATTTGACACAAAATGTGCCTCTGCATCAATGACATCAACGCCATTGTCTGCCAACATTTTATAATTCTTAGCATTAAGACGACCAGTCACTGCACCACGTTCCTTCATGGTATCGTCAAATGACCAGCCCTTCTCAGCCGCAACAATCATAGTCTTAGTTGGGATACAAGCAATATTAATGCAAGTACCACCATACATCGCTTTACTGCGCTCGATGACAGCAACTTTCTTACCAGCTGCATTCATCTTAGCAGCCAGAGTTTTACCGGCTTTACCGAAACCGATAACAATCAAATCATAGTTTAACATTTCTGTATCCTCCTATCTATCGCCATTCTATCATTTAATTTTTCAGACTGCACACAATTGAACCGGAAATAAAAAGAGGCTACAAGTTCCACTGTAACCCTTTTCTCATTCTATTTTAATAGGTTTCTATCAGTCCACTACCTGAGCATTCTTTCGCAGAAATTCTAATATCATTTTATTAAATTGCTTACTTTCAATAAAGGCCGCGTGCCCCAGTTTGCTAAATTCATAATAGGAAGCATTTGGAATGCTATTTGCAAGTTCCCTTGCACCATCCACTCCCAGAACCAAATCATTTTTAGCTCCCAAGACAAGAGTCGGGCAGGTAATTTTATCAAGGGACTTATGGCAATCAAACTCAAGAATAGAGTTGGCTAAACGGACAAATCGTTCTTGTTTTTCAACACTCACAGTCTTCAAGAATAGTTTATTAATCACATATAATTTCTTTAAAATAGGAGACGAAAATGTTTTACACATTGAATCCTTATTGAGCTTAGCCATCTCACCATTTTTAGCCATCTCAATCCATCCTCTGATGGTTTCTCTACTAATAGCATTATTTCGAGAGAATGTCAGAGCTAACACCAGACTAGTCACCTTTTGAGGATACTTGATAGCAAACAGCTGAGCAATCATACCACCTTGTGATATGCCTATGATAGAGGCATTAGCAATATGAAATTCTTGTAAAGAATGGTAGAGGTCATCAGCCATATTTTCAATTGAAATACCTTCTTCGATATGGTCCTTTCTATCAAAAATATAGACCTTATACTCCTTAGCGTATCGATAAAATAGCGAGTAAATGGCAAGGTTGGACATATCACCTAATCGTTGCAAACTTAATCCCGTAATGATAATAAGAGTTTTGTCTCCCTTACCAAAAGTGACATAATCTACACCTGGGTCCGACAAATGATTTCTTTGAATGCTAAACATTATCTACACACTTTCATTGTAAGATTTAAGTATTATCATGCGTCCGGGGCATTATTTGATGCTATGATGATAATACTTACCAAGACAACAAAGGTAACTTGCCAAAGAATGAAGGCCATGAAATCCCCACCTTTAAAAATAAGTAGGTCACAAACTAAAATAGCCAACAGCACAGCATTTTTTCTAAAAAGTTGGTCACAGTTTTTCCAAAAAGTCTCAAAAGAAATATTGGCTCCTATCTTACGAACAAGCTTCACATGATAAATAATCTCAACCAGGGATGCCACAACTACTGTAGTTAGCAGTTCAGTCAAAGAGACATCCATACGAAAACCAAAATAAAGAACGACAAGTTGAGAGAAAATAATTGCTGTGATCACACGAATATGGTTGGCCATGATAAAACCTCCTAATGGCAAGCATGAATAAAATATATTATAGATACTCATTACTGCCCTTATTATTTCTACTCATTATAGCATAAAATAAGACCAAAATTAGAAAACTTTCATCCTTTGCGAGAACTTGCCCATCAACTAACAAAAAAATGATTCACTTCTTATCTCAGACCACAAAAAAAGAGCCAACCAAATCATGGTGCGACTCCTCTTTGTTTATGCTAAATAATCTATTTATGCCAATTCGTCAATTGATGTATATTCTCTGTTTAGACCCTTTGCAACTGGTTTGCTGGTGATATGACCTTGGTAGGTTGTAACCCCTTGACGAAGACCTTCGTCGTCGTTAATTGCCTTTCTGAATCCTTTTCCTGCAAGGGCTTCGATATAAGGCAAAGTGACGTTGGTAAGGGCAATAGTTGATGTACGTGCCACAGCTCCTGGGATATTGGCAACGGCATAGTGAAGAACACCATGTGTTTCATAAACAGGCTCATCGTGAGTGGTCACGCGATCCGCAGTTTCAACAACCCCACCTTGGTCAACGGCAACGTCCACAATAACTGAACCTGGACGCATTTGTTTAACCATATGGTCAGTAACAAGTTTTGGTGCTTTTGCCCCTGGGATAAGAACTGCACCGATAACCACGTCAGCATCACGAACACTCGCTTCAATGTTGAGCGGATTTGACATCAGTGTTTGAATTTGGCTACCAAAGACCTCTTCAAGGACAGACAAACGTTTGGCACTGATATCAAGGATAGTCACTTGAGCTCCAAGTCCAAGGGCGATACGGGCTGCATGTGTCCCTACGACACCACCCCCGATAATAGTTACTTTACCTTTAGGAACACCAGGCACACCACCTAGGAGAACACCTGAACCACCCTCTTGTTTAGTCAAGAAATGTGCACCGATTTGAACAGCCATACGGCCTGCTACTTCACTCATTGGAACCAAAAGTGGTAGGTGACCTTCTTGGCTACGTACGGTTTCGTAGGCCACACCTGTTGTCTTGGCATTGACCATAGCATCTGCCAATTCTGGAGCTGCTGCCATGTGCAAGTAGGTAAAGAGTAAGAGATCCTCACGAAGGAAGCCATATTCTGCAGCAAGAGGTTCTTTAACCTTAACCACGAGTTCAGCTGCCCATGCTTCAGCAGCAGTTGCAACAATTTTGGCACCTTGTTTTTCGTAGTCTGCATCAGTAAAGCCAGATCCAAGACCTGCATTGGTTTCAATGAGGACTTCATGACCTTTAGCTACAAGACTTTGCACCCCAGCAGGCGTTAGAGCCACACGGTTCTCGTTATTTTTGATTTCTTTTGGAATACCAATTAACATACGTTTCTCCTTATTCGGAAGTTATAAGGTAAAACATCATAAAGATGACTTAACCACTTCCTATCTATTTTTTAAAATGATAACGCTTTCATTTTATCTAAAAAGCTCAAAAATAGCAAGTAAAAAATTCTCACCCCTTTTAGGTCCTGAAATCTTACTTCGAAAATACGACAAAAGAACCCAACCAATCGGCTGGGTTCTTAAGTGTAAACTAAATGATCAAAAGAATATTTCTACTTAGGCACTTCCTCCTTTTCAATTTCAAAAGTGGTATCAATTTAAAGTCCTAAAACCTTATTTAAAACTCTTAACAAAATAATAAAAGAGTCCTTGGTCTGCTAATTGCTTATGTCCCAACAGAAACTCAGGATGCCACTGAACACCTATAAATGGAGCGTCAGTGAAACTCTCAACTCCCTAACAGGGTTTTCATTACTGGTAATACCGATTAAGGGAATGGTTATTTTTATTGCTCCTTAAAATAGTCAAGTAGAAAGAGGGCGTTTTCCACATAGTAATTCACAGCTATTGGCAAGGCCTCGTCTTTCACAAGGAAATCATCATGGTGCCAGTCTGGTGCATTCTCTTCACCATTTGAGCCAACAAAGGCAAAGACTCCTGGTATTTCCTTTTGATAAGCCGCAAAGTCTTCGCCCCCTGTTGATGGCAAGGTTTCAATCACTTCTGCGAAGGCCTTAGAATTTTCAAAGATGAGAGGTGTGAGCGTCTGGTCATTGTAGGTCACATAAGGTGAATTACCCCAAGTAATGTCAACTTGAGCACCGAACTGGTCTGCTGTCGCCTGAACGACCTTTTCAAAACGAGCAATGACATCTTCACGAACCTTAGGCTCAAAGGTACGAATCGTTCCTTCGAAAAAGCCTGCTGCTGGAAGAACATTCCAAGTATTTCCAACTTCGATATGAGTAACCGACAATACTGCTGATTCAAAGGGCGATACCGTACGAGCTACAATCTGCTGTAAATTGTTGATGATAGTCGTAGTAACCAAGACCGTATCTACACCCAAATCAGGACGAGCCGCATGGGAAGAAACACCCTTAACATCAACCCTAAACTGCTCCACACCAGCCATGATGGCCCCCGAACGAAGACCAATCTGACCAGGTTTCAAGTGAGGATTATTGTGATAACCGATGATAGCTGACACACCCTCAATACCGCCCGCTTCAATGACCTGATAGGCCCCTTGGAAGTTTTCCTCAGCTGGTTGGAAAATCAATCGAACGGTCCCCTTAAGCTCTGCTTCTCTTTCTTTTAAAAGCTGAGCGGCTCCAAGTAGAGAGGTTTGGTGAAAGTCATGACCACAAGCATGCATAGCCCCATTATCGCTGGCATAAGGAAGTCCTGTCTTTTCCTTAATCGGTAGGGCATCAATATCAGCACGCAAAGCAATAATCGGATGACCTGACCCAATCTCAGCGATGAGTCCCGTCTTCAAGGGATAATTTAAAGGCTCAATACCTAGATTTTTCAAATAACCTTTCAAAAAGACTGTCGTCTCATGCTCCTCCTCAGAAACCTCTGGATGTTGGTGAATCTGATGACGTGTCTTTGCTAAATGATCGTAAAATGCTTCTGTCATAATGACCCTCCCTCTCTGATTAGTCTCGGATTGTCAATCCTTTTTTGAAACTCTCAATCGAATTGATTCCATCATACCACCAGAAGCGACACTTGAGAAATCAAAAATACTTATAGTATTCCATAAGTATTTCTTATACCTCTAAAAAACACTGTCATTATAGGTATTGTAGTATAAAGACTAGCGATAAGATAGGCTTATCAGGTGATTGAAAGTTCCTATCGCACCTTAAGCCACATAGGGCTACTAACCCAAATAAGTACGCAAGATTGTTTTTTCCGCTTCAGTCAACGTACGGTAGGAACCTACTGCCATCCCTTCATCAAGCTTAAACTCTCCGAAAGAGATACGCTTAAGATAGGTCACCTTGACCCCATAAGCTAAAAACATCTTTTTCACTTGATGAAACTTGCCTTCTGAAATCGTGATTTTAGCGCAACTTTTATCACTTGCAGAACGTAAAACTTCCAGCTGAGCTGATTGACAAACAGTACCATCCTCAAAGACAACACCTGACTCAAAAAATGAAGGTGCATCAGGCCCAAGAATATCATTGACCTCAACATAATAAGTCTTAGCTACATGATAGCGGGGGTGAAGCATGGCAAAGCCCAGAGGCCCATTGTTGGTAATCAGCACCAAACCCTCCGTGTCTCTATCCAATCGGCCCACAGGATAAAGACCGTCTCGCTGATCTTCAGGCTTAATCAAATCAATGACTGTCTGGTGTTCCTTGTCCTTTCGAGCTGACACTACACCTGCTGGCTTATTCATGAGATAGTAAACTTCTGGCGTATGCTCCAGTTCCTTACCAGAAACCGTGATAGTTTGAAGACTAGCATCCACATTAAGATTATCTCGATCCGCCAAGACACCATCCACATATACCTGACGACTACGAATAAGCTTCTTAACCTGATTTCGAGAACCGAAGCCTGCCTGTCCTAATAATTTGTCTAAACGCATAACCTTATTGTACCACGGATAAGCCTGGTCTAGCAGACTAAAAAAGGAGGACAGAAGAAAGGTCTCAAATGAACGCTTGATAAAACAAAAAGTCTACCTTAAAAGATAGACTTATCACATTATTAAGACTTACACATTCACGTGGAAGATATGCCCGACCAAGAAGGTCACAAGCATGGTCAAGAGTCCTACTGTCAAGTTACGCAACATCGCTTGTTTAACAGGTGCTTTTCCAAGCTTGGCACTGATATAACCAGTCAAGAGCAAGGTGAGGGCAACCACGACCACTGTTACAGGAATACGGTAAGGCTCCGGGAACAGCATGATAGCTAGTGCTGGTGGCAAGGAACCAACTGAAAAAGCCAGGAAACTAGATACAGCAGCATGCCATGGATTAGTAATTTCATCCAAATCCACCCCATATTTTTCCTCAACTAAGACCTTAATCGGATTCTTATTGAAGGCTTGATTAACCTTAACTTCAGCTGCTGTTTCGCAATCCCCCTGACTGAGGAAGGTTTGATACAAACTCTCTCTAGCTGCCTCAGGAGAGCGGTCCAAGAGGGCTTGTTCCTTAGCGATAGCAGCTTCTTCAGTATCTTTTTGCGTTGACACACTGACATATTCGCCACCTGCCATCGAAAAGGCACCGGCAAAAATCGCTGACAAGGCAGAAATCAAGATGAACCAGATGTTTGATGTCGCACTGGCCACACCGATAACCACTCCCGCAATGGAAATGATACCATCATTAGCCCCCAAAACACCAGCTCTTAAAATATTTAAACGTTCTGCAAAATTCTTATCTTCCAATTCTCTTACTCCTTATTTAGAATGATTCTAAAAAGTATTATAGCAGTTATTTAGAATGATTACAAATAAGAAGTTTGAAAAGTAGAATTTTTAAGGTTTACTCCAGTCACACGCAAACTCCAAAGCTAATAAAGCTACCTTGTCCTTTTCATCCAAGTCCATATGATTCATCAAGTTACGGGCATCCCAATTACCTTCAGAAAGGTGGTCCGCAGCATAGAAGAAATGGCAGATGTCAACACCTCTAAACTTTGCTAAAGCTGCAACTGCAGAGCACTCCATATCCACACAAATGGCCCCTGCTGCCTTTCGAGCTTTGAGTTTAGCACTCGTCTCACGGTTAATACCATCAGTTGTCCAGACCTTGCCTTCCTTATGAGGAATCTGACGCTCATTGAGATAGGAACGAAAACAATCTAAAACACCCACATTTACCGCAATCTCATTGCTAGCTTCCACATAGTGAAAACTCGTTCCTTCATCTCTAAGAGCATGACTAGGGATAATAATAGAAGTCTCTTTAATATCTTCATCAAGCACCCCACAAGTCCCAAAGAGCACCAGTTTATCAGTTCCCAAAGCAAAAATATCCTCTAAAATAGCCACACAGGCAGAGGCACCTACAGGTGCATTAAAAAGAGCCAACTCCTGCTCATCAATAACAAGCTTATATATCGGAATAGCCACATTCGCCATGGACGTTTCATAGATAAGTTCATGAGGAAACATCTCAAGCATTCGTTGAAAGGTCGAACGAGAAAAACAGGATACAGCTATTTTAGGAAACCCCTCAAGAGGCTCATTCAAGTCCTCGGGATTGATAATCGCTTGTCTATTATCATCAAATTCAGTTAGTAGCATACGTGACCTCCTTAGTTTTAGGACCCATTATAACACAAAAAAACAGACCAAAAAGAACGGTCTGATTCTCTCACTATCTATTCTTCATTTTCCAAATCGTCTAGCTGTTTTTCAAGACGTCTTCTCTCATATCTTCCCAATGCAGCAATAGCCCAATTCATAAAAAAGACAAAGGGAGCATACAACATATAAGTAACTACCCAAGCCATGAGATATCTAGGATCCAATGGATTATTATGATAGACATTGTGGTATGACTGATAGTTAACTATCATTATTTTAAGGATGATAAGCCCAGTCACCAGTAAACAACCTAGGACTGTCATACTCGAACCTCCAAAAGCACTTACAGCAAGACGTTCAGCTCTATAAATAGACCAAACCCATGCAATTAATATTGGAAAAGTTAAGTAATTAGAAGTGATGACACCATTGTTAAAGAGGGAGCCATAAAGTAAGCATACAAGCGTCCCTGCAATCATTATGTAATAGCATTCGGCAGCAACTTTATTAGTTAGAGCTTCTTCGCGTTCATCTGTAACCTCATTATTAATTAGTTTGAATTTCATCATCTTTACTTCCTTCCTAATTCTCCCAAAACAGTTGATCCAAGGTCCTGTCCAGTGTCTTGCAAATGGCAATGCATAAGGCTAGGCTGGGATTGTACTTTCCGGCTTCAATCAAACCTATGGTTTGTCTTGTTGCACCTACAGCTTCTGCCAAGTCACCCTGGGTCATATCATGCTCTACTCGAGCTGCTTTTAAACGTAAATTCTTTGCCACATGCCCCTCCTTTACATCATATCTGATATTATCGTCGACATCAATTAGATTCACCATCTGTTTTCATCTTAATTATACACTATATATTTCTAATTGCAATATATATATGTCATTATTTTAGAAATAAATTGCAAAATAAAAAACCGAGATTGCTCTCAGCTTTTTCACTCTTTAAACTTAGGCAGGTGTTACATCCAAGCTCTCACCAATAGCCGCAAGGCGTGCGACAACCTCTTCTTGGCTCAAACCATTTTCAGAGACATAGCGATTACGTGGGTGAACACGGCATTCATGTGAGCAGCCACGGAGGTATTTATCTTCATTTTCCTCTGAGGCAAGGATACGACGGTTACAAAATGGGTTACCGCAGTTGACATAGCGTTCGCAAGGCGTCCCATCGAACCAATCCTTACCGACAACGACAGGGTCTACATGGTTGATATCAACGGCAATACGCTCGTCAAAGACATACATCTTACCATCCCAAAGCTCCCCTTGAACCTCTGGATTTTTTCCGTAAGTGGCAATTCCACCGTGCAATTGACCAACATCTTTGTAGCCTTCACGGACCATCCAACCTGAGAATTTCTCACAGCGGACACCACCAGTACAGTAAACAACCACGCGCTTATCCATGAACTCTTCTTTATGGTCGCGAACCCATTGTGGCAATTCACGGAAATTGCGAATGTCTGGACGAATGGCTCCACGGAAGTGGCCAAGGTCATACTCATAGTCGTTACGTGTATCGAGGACAATAGTGTCCTCATCTAAAAGAGCGTCTTTAAACTCTTTTGGTGACAAGTAGGCACCCGTTGTTTCAAGTGGATTGATGTCGCTGTCAAAGTTATCATCCTCTAAACCAAGGTGAACGATTTCCTTCTTGTAGCGAACAAACATCTTCTTGAAGGCTTGCTCCTCTTCCTCATCAATCTTGAACCAGAGGTCCTCCATCCCTGGAAGGCTGTGAACGTAGTCCATGTATTTTTGAGTGGTTTCATAGTCACCAGAAACCGTTCCATTGATTCCCTCGTCAGCGACCAAGATACGTCCTTTCAGACCGATTGACTTACAGAAAGCCAAGTGGTCAGCCGCAAATTGCTCAGCATTTTCGATGGGAAGGTATTTATAATAAAGCAATACTCGAATAGGTTTTGCCATTGTATGTCCTCTTTCTTTATGAAATATCTATATCTGTTGTTTGATAGTCAAAGTCAACTTAACTATTATAGCGCTATCAAAGAGGGCTAAGCAATTGATTTGCTTGGAAGTGACTTTTCACAAAAGAAAAAGGCTGAGCGCCAAATGCCTCAACCTGAGTTTCGTGGGATAGTTTTTCTACAAGATAGTATTACAATTCTTTTTGTAGTGTTCCTAAGATAAGCAGTTGTGTCAGAAAAATCCAGAAAATAAGAACTCCTATATCTACAAGCGAAACGGTTCCATGTCTATAAAAGCTAGCTCTAAGAAGATTCGCAGAAGGGACAAATGGAAGTAGATAATAAAGTTGATCTAGCCAATCTGGAAGACGACTTGCCGGATACATGATAGGTGAAAACATAAGACCAATCATTAAAATAAGCTGAGACATTAGCGTTACAATATTTTGGGAAAATATATAAGCAATTGAAAATCCTAGACTAATCATTGTTAGGCAAATAAGCAACATCACAAAAACAGACAAAATTGACAAATTTAATTGTACAGAAAAGCGAAGACAGCCTAATATAAAAGAGATGAATACACCTGGTAAAATAGCAATTAACCATATACACAGGTCAGCTAAAGAAATTAGAATCCTAGGAATAGGTAAAGCTCGAATATAGTCCACATGACCTTCTGACTTGGCATTGGCTATGACAGGAGATGAAATCGTACAACCAATAGAAATAACTCCCATTAAAACTGATCCAGAGGCAAGATAGTAAGCAGTTGTTGTATCCATCTTACCAATTACCAACGGATACCCAAAAAGAAGTGAAACGGACAAAAGCACTTGAGCTAGTGTGAATAGAATGAATAGATTTTTTTGTCGAAGAAAGTTCCAACGAAGTAAGTAAAAAAATTGAGTCATATCAGTTAACAAGCTCCTCTTTATAGAGATCGGAAATAGATAATGTTTTCATCTTAACCGAAAGGTTTGAAATAATCCCTTTTTCTAGACCTTCCTTGACTTGAATGAGTATTCGGGTTAATTCACTTTCCTCAATTTCCATCTGACAAACACAACCATTGACTATCGTATAATTTTCGAATAGACTTACAAATTCTTTACTAACAAAATTGAAAGTAATTTGATAATGATTTTTATAAGACATTTGGTGCACTGGACCAGATTTTAATAATTTACCATGGTTAAAAAGAGCAAAATTATCCGCATATTTTTCGACCTCTAGTAGATTGTGGGTAACAATGATAATAGTGTGTCCTTTATAAGCCAGCTTTTGTAATAATTGCCACTGTTTCTCACGACGTACAGGATCAACATCGTTGGTTGGTTCGTCAAGAAGCATGATATCAGCAGAGCCAATTAATGCCATCGCAAAAGATGTAAGCCGTTTTAGACCTCCTGAAAGATTCTTCCCTTGTTTATCACGGTATTCTACTATTTCTAGATCTGCCAGAAGGTAATCAATTTCTTTTTGGAGTTCTGAGGTGCTTAACCCTCTCATTCTTCCAATCATCTCTAAATTTTGCTCAACAGTTAACTTGTCAAGTGGTGCATACTGTTGTGACATATAACTCATCATTGTTCGAGCTTGTTTACGGTTATGTATAAAAGAAATACCTCCATAGTGAACATCTCCCTGATCAGGCTTAATAAAGCCAATCATTTGCTTTAAAAGGGTTGATTTACCAGCACCATTATGTCCTAAAAAAGCTGTGATTTTTGCAGCTTCTATCTCTAAGAAGATATGGTTATTAGCAAAATGTTGTTTATCAAATGATTTTGTTAGATTTTCAATGGTGAGCGTCTCAAAGGTCATAATTTTATTTCTCCGTATTGAGAAAAGATATCCCAGTATACTTCATTTTTGATAGGGTTATTGTATAATAACCTTAAGAGAGTCTTATGATTATGTCATAATTGACCATTTTAACGTTATAATTAACATACACAAATGAGTGAGGAGGTTTTCAATGTTAAAAGTTGCTATTTGTGATGACTCTGATAGAGATGCTAGCCAATTAGAACATTATTTACTTTCTTATGATAAATTTCCTCTAGAAACAAAACTTTATACAAATCCACAAAAACTGTTAAATCAGCTGACACCAGACATCCACTGTGTCTTTTTGGATATTAATATGCCAGGAATCAATGGAATTGACCTAGCACAGAAGATTAGAAAATTTAATCCTTTCATTCCTATTATTTTTGTGACAAGCTATCGTGATTATATGGAGCAAGTCTTCGAAGTTCAGACTTTTGACTATATCGTAAAACCGATAGAACCTCAAAAGTTGACGAAAGTATTGGATCGTATTTTGCGTTTTTTGGATATAGGCCAAGCACTTTTCACCTTCTCATTTGGTAAACACAATTATTCTGTCCCTTCGAGCGATATTGTATTTTTTGAAAAAGATAAACGTTCAGTATTTATATACACAAAGACAGGTACCTACAAGTCTCTACTAAAAACAAAAGAGATTTTGGAAAAACTTCCTAATTATTTTATTCAAATTCATGCTTCCTATATTTTAAACCCCAAATACATCAAAGACTTTGATTCAAAAACAGTTACTATTTTACTAAATGGGGCTGAAGAACACCTACTCCCAATTAGTAGAAAGTTTCAGTTTTCTTTTAAAGAAAAGTATTACAGCTATCTCAGTGAAAGGCATTTTTAATGTTAGTAGGATTACGAATAATCAGTATCTTGTACGATTTATTTCTAGCAAGTATTTTATTTTATAGACCATTCTCTAAAATCAATATGAAAAAGAAGCCTTTAATAGCCCTTTTTTTCATATTGATTTTTCATGGGGAACTCGTGTTCCTATTTTCTGAGAGTCGTGTTTTTTTGGTCAGTAATCTCCTTCTAAACATTTTAGAATACTATCTAATCGGCCTCAATTTTGATTATCCTATTCGCCAGTCTTCCTTTTGGATTCTTTTACAAACTAGTCTAAGTTTGTTAGCAGGGGCTGTCCTAAACCAAGGAATCCAACTAATTTTACCTTTAGGGGAACTATCAAAAAATTTAGAAGCTATTAGTTTGTATCTCGGAATAAGTTTCTTTTTGTCTACAGGAATAACTCTTATTTTACGAAAGCTTCTTCTGTCCCATCAAAGGCTTCGTATTGCTACTTCTAAGGGGAACTGGCTTTATCAGTTTATCGTGCCTCTTTTATCTATTTTCTTTGCTTTTACAATATCTGCTATTCAAGGAGGGGTATTTGGAGCAGATTACCTTTCAATCATTTCTCTCTCATCTCTCATTGTATTGACTCTTTCCTCTCTTTATTTTAATCTGTACCTTGCTCGTCAACAGCAGCAATATTACCAAAATCAATTGGAAAAAGAACAGCTACAGTTTCAAGTTCGAGAAATACAACAATCTCAAGAAGAGTATCAACGTCTCCAAAGCCTTCGGCATGACTTAAAAAATAAACATTTGACTCTTTTATCGCTTTTAGAGAAAAATCCTGAAGAGGCAAAAGATTATCTTTATTCATTAACAGATAGTATAGTAGGTGAACAAACTTTCTACTCTAAAAATCAAACTATTAATTTTTTACTTAATCAAAAACTACATCATTTAAAAGATGAGATAGAAATGGAAATTGATTGCTTTGTACCACAAGAATTATCTATTCAGCCAGATATTTTAGCTGTTATATTAGGAAACTGCCTAGACAATAGTATTGCAGCTTGTCTCAGACTACCAAATAAAGAAAGAAGCTTATCAATTAATATCCGTTACTTTCAACAAAATCTTTTTATCAATATTAGAAATAATTTTGATGAGAAAGAAAAATCTACTCGTAAGTCTCGTCAAAAAGATGGCTTGGGGTTGCGAAATATCGATGCTCTTGTTAAAGAATATCAAGGTAATATCAAACGCTTTATAAAAGATGGACAATATCAAATAGAGATTTTATTACCAATAAAAATAGGGACTATTCCGACTAAAGAACTTTAGGTAATTGATGAAAAATGAGTCATAATTAGGTAACGTAAATATTTGAGGTCAAAATCTATATTATATTTATTCATTAATAAACAGGTTGAGTAGCATTAGCTCAACCTGTTTTTTTCTATACTCGCATCTTTTTGACTTATGTATTATCTTACAATTTCGCAGCGGCTGCCTCATCCAAGATAAGGGTCACGTCTGGATGATGTTGCAAGACACTGGCTGGGACTTCCTCTGTCACTGGCCCCTTGACCATCTTGAAAATGGCATCTGCCTTCTTGTCACCATAGGCAAACAAGATAATCTTCTTAGCAGCCATAATAGAAGCAATCCCCATTGAAATAGCCTTTGTAGGGACTTGGTCTCGACTGGCAAAGAAACGGCTATTGGCTTCAATGGTGCTGTCAGTCAAGTCGACCACATGGGTTTGACTATCAAAAGGCGTACCTGGCTCATTAAATCCAATATGCCCATTACTTCCGATTCCTAGGATTTGCAGGTCAATGGCATGTTGTGCCAAGACGTCATCGTATTCCTTGGCCGCCTGTTCTAAATCTTCAGCCATGCCGTCAGGTAAGAAGCTCTCTTTAAATGGCTTGGCATCAAAGAGTTGAGCTTTCATAAAGGCATGGTAGCTCTGCTCATGGTCTGGTGCTAGTCCGACGTATTCATCCAAATTGACGCTGTAAAGTTCCGAAAATTCCACGTCACTCTCAACCATCTCTTGGTAAAGGGCGATAGGTGAACTACCTGTCGCCAATCCCAATGTCTGAGCACCCGCTGCAAGGCTCTCTTTAAGAAGATCAAAAGCAACTTTGCCTCCCTCAACTTGATTTTCAACTAAAATCTTTTTCATTTTATTCACCTCAATATTGGTATATACCATTTTTATTTATTATCTCTTTTTTTAACCTTTTTGTCAAGCGCTTTCACTCGATAAGTTTAATGACGGTCGCCCTATATCGTGCTATAATAAAAAGGCTGAACATTTTTAAACGAGGAAAGAAATGAATACAAACGATTTTGATTTTGAACTGCCAGAGGAACTAATTGCTCAAACACCCTTGAAGCAACGTGATGCCTCTAAACTCTTGGTCATTGATCCTGTAACCAAGGAAATGACTGACACCCACTTCGACCACATCATCGACCAGCTTAACCCTGGAGATGCCTTAGTCATGAACAATACGCGCGTGCTTCCTGCCCGCCTCTACGGTGAAAAACCTGATACACACGGTCATGTGGAATTTCTCCTTTTGAAAAATACCCAAGGGGATCAATGGGAAGTTTTGGCTAAGCCTGCGAAACGCCTTAAAGTAGGCGCTAAGGTCAGTTTTGGTGATGGCCGTTTGACTGCCACTGTCACTGAGGAACTAGATCACGGTGGCCGTATTGTAGAATTTAGCTACGACGGTATCTTCCTTGAGGTCTTGGAAAGTTTGGGCGAGATGCCATTGCCACCTTATATCCATGAAAAATTGGAAGACCGTGATCGTTACCAAACGGTCTATGCCAAGGAAAATGGCTCCGCCGCTGCACCAACAGCTGGTCTCCATTTCACACCTGAA
Organism: Streptococcus sp. HMSC065H07; assembly: GCF_001837325.1. NCBI lineage: Bacteria > Bacillati > Bacillota > Bacilli > Lactobacillales > Streptococcaceae > Streptococcus > Streptococcus sp. HMSC065H07. The sequence continues at coordinate 185,753 of NZ_KV832038.1, read as the reverse complement.
TTGCTTCAAAAGATTGAAGCCAAAGGCGTAAAATTGGTCTACCTCACCCTCCACGTTGGGCTGGGAACCTTCCGACCTGTTTCTGTTGAGAATGTCGACGAACATGAGATGCACTCAGAGTTTTACACCCTCAGTCAAGACGCTGCCGATACCCTTAATAGCGTCAAAGCCTCGGGAGGTCGCATTGTGGCAGTAGGAACAACCTCTATCCGAACACTGGAAACAATCGGCAATAAATACGATGGTCAACTCCAAGCTGACTCAGGCTGGACCAATATCTTTATCAAACCAGGCTACCAATTTACAGTCGTAGACGCCTTTTCAACCAACTTCCACCTTCCAAAATCAACCTTGGTGATGTTGGTTTCAGCCTTTGCTGGTCGTGAATTCGTCCTCGATGCCTATAAACACGCCGTCCAAGAACGCTACCGCTTCTTCAGTTTCGGAGATGCCATGTTCGTCACACGACCTGCTGAGAAATAATATTGATTTTGAGACTTTTCCCTATAGGAGAAGTCTCTTTTATTGCTCGTCAAATTCAGAAAAAATCCATCAGTTCATAACTGGTGGATTTTCTATTTATTTCTCCGCAAACTGGCTATTATACAAGTCGTAATAGAAGCCTTTATCTGCAAGGAGGGATTCATGGTTCCCTTGTTCGATGATTTGTCCATCTTTAAGGACCAAAATCTTGTCTGCTTCTTGAATAGTTGATAAACGGTGAGCGATGACAAAGCTTGTTCGACCCTGCATGAGAGTTTTCATGGCTTTTTGAATCAAGAGTTCCAGACGGGTATCCACCGATGAGGTTGCCTCGTCCAAAATCAAGATTTTAGGGTCGGCCAAAAGCGCACGGGCTATGGTCAAAAGCTGCTTTTGTCCCAGTGAAATGTTACTTGATTCCTGGTTCATTTCCATGTTGTAACCGCCAGGTAGCGTACGGATAAAGTGATCCACATTGGCAGCCTTAGCGGCTTCAACAATTTCTTCGTCAGTCGCCTCAAGATTACCAAAGCGAAGGTTTTCCTTGATAGTTCCTTCAAAGAGCCAAGCATCCTGAAGCACCATACCAAACTGCTTACGATAATCCTGACGTGACAAGTGACGAATATCATGACCATCCACCGAGATAGAACCAGACGTCACATCATAGAAACGCATGAGAAGATTGATAATGGTTGATTTTCCGGCACCAGTTGGGCCGACAATAGCGACCATTTCGCCAGGATTGACTTCAAGATTAAAGTCACGAATCAGAGGTTTATCGGCCACATACTGGAAGTCCACATGCTTAAAGCTAACTTGACCGGTCAAATCTCCTTCAAGCACTTCAGTAGCATCATTAGCCTCGTCTGGTTCATCCATCAGTTGGAAAATACGGTCCAAAGAAGACTTAGCACTCTGCAATTGTCCAGCTAACTGAGTCAAGTTCTGAATAGGTTGATTAATCTGCCAAACGTACTGAACAAAAGCCTGCATATTACCAATCGTCAAGCGACCAGCCAAAACTTGCAAACCACCTAGAACAGCGACAATGAGATAGGTCAAGTCAGATAAACCATTAAGTACAGGCATCATCAGGCCTGAAATGAAATTGGCCTTAAAACCTACCTTCTGAAGGTCTTCCGTAATCTCTTTAAAGTCGTCTAAAGATCTATCCTCACGGCCAAAAAGTTTAAGCACATTGAAACCAGTCAGATTTTCCTGAACAAAACCGTTAAGAGTACCTAGAGCATCAGCCTGCTGCTTAAAGTAAGGTTGAGATTTACTCATGATAAAACGGGCACCAAAGAAAGTAATCGGAATAGTGATAACAACCACAGCTCCCAATTGAAGATTAAGGTAAAGCACTGTTCCAATAACTAAGACTAGAGTAAAGACGGCATTAACAATCTGCAAGAATGACTGCTGTAAGGCATTAGATACTGTCTCGACGTCACTGGTAAAGCGTCCCAAAAGGTCCCCAAATTGATGCTTGTCAAAGTATGACACTGAGGTACGATTGATTTTCTCAGTCATCTCATTACGCATATCCTGAACCGTTGCCTGCACGGCATTGGTCATAAAATAGTTGGAATAGTAGGCAGCCAACTCATAAATAAGACCACGCAAGAGATAAACAACTAGAACCAAACCAACATAGTAAACGTTAATATGAGCGCCTTCGACACCCTTCATAATGTCCAGCGTATTTTTAGTCAACTCTGTAATAGCTAAACCAATGACCACTGGCTCAAGGACACTCATGATAACACTAACAATTTTCAGGAAAATGGCTAGGTAAAGTGGGAAACGATAAGCCTGCAAGTATGACCAAAGACGGCCAAAACTTGAGGAATGATTTGTTTTCTTTTTATTATTCTTCATTTTGACCTCCTTCTAGTCTTCCGTAAGACTCTTTTGATTCAATTGTGAATTAGCAATTTCACGGTAAATGTCATTGCTTTCCATAAGCTCTTCATGACGGCCACGACCAACGATTTCACCTTCATCCAAAACAATGATTTGATCAGCATCCATGATAGTTCCCACACGTTGGGCTACAATCAGGACTGTTGCATCTTGAGTCACTTCTTTTAGACGACGGCGCAAGGTCGCATCAGTCTTGTAGTCCAAGGCAGAGAAGGAATCATCAAAGATATAAAGATCAGGACGTTTAACCACCGCACGTGCAATTGACAAACGCTGCTTCTGACCACCAGAAAGGTTGCTACCACCCTCAGCCAAGTGAGAATCATAGCGTTCTTCCTTACTTTCGATAAATTCCTTGGCTTGAGCCACATCAGTAGCTTGATTCAATTCTTCATGACTGGCATTTTCCTTACCATAACGGATATTTTCACCGATAGTCCCTGTAAAGAGTAGGGCTTTTTGTGGAATAAAGCCAATCTTACGACGAAGAGCCTTAATATTGTAGTCACGGACATCTACACCATCAACAAGAATGCGTCCAAGTGTTACATCATAAAAGCGTGGAATCAACTGTACAAGTGATGATTTTCCTGAACCCGTAGACCCAATAAAGGCAATGGTTTCACCAGGTTTTGCCTTGAAAGAAATGTTGTGTAGGACAGGACTTTCAGTTTCACCGGGATAGGCAAAGGTCACATTGTCAAATTCCAAATATCCCTTAGTCTCGGTTTCTGTCACGCCATCTTCATTTGGATTGATAGAAATCGGCATGTCCATAATTTCCTGCAGACGTTCACTAGACACCGCTGTACGAGGATACATGGTAAAGAGATTGGCTAGGAAAAGGAAAGACAATAGTGCATGGAAGCTGTACTCAATAAAGGCAACCAAGTCACCGATAGCCAAACTTCCAGAGCCTAATGGCTCAAGGGCAAACCAAACAATAGCCACAATCATAGCGATGATGATTTGCACAAAAAGTGGCTCGGTCAAACCAGTCAATTTGAAAAGTTTGTTTGAATTATCCGCATAGACAGCATTTTCAGAAGCGAACTTCTTCTCTTGAAAATCTTCTCTAGCGAAAGCACGTATGACACGAAGTCCAGTCAGATTTTCACGAGCATACTGGTTAATCTTGTCGAGAGTTGCCTGTTGCTTTTCAGAAAGCGGACGCGTTTTTACCGCCACATACCAGACAACTACGGCTAGGAAAGGTAAGGAGATTGCCACAATCCAAGCCAAAGATGGACTTGTCGTCAAAATCAAGAAGACACTGGAAACCATCATCAAAGGAGTGATAACCCCTAGCTTAAGAACCTGATCCGCAAACTGCATAAGCACAAAAGCATCTGATGTAATACGAGTCACCAAAGAGGATACCCCAATCTGCTCATACTCGTGGTGGGAATACTCCTGAAGCTTAGCATAAATGTCATTACGCATGACTTGCACCATAGTAGTGGTCAATTTACCAACCGCATAGGACAGAAGTATACGACCAACAATCCCAGTCAAAACTACACCAAACATGACCCAAGCATAAGCGTAAAGCTTATCAACATCACCACGGTTTATTCCCTCATCAATCATTCTGGCAAGAACCGTCGGCAAACCCAAGTTAGCAATAACAAATAAAATGGCTGCCGTAAAATTCATTGCTAGCCACTTAGGATAACGTCTGAGATAAGACCAAATATAAGCCATAAATTTCTCCTTTTCTTTTTAGCATTTACCATGCCTTTAAGATTTTTATAGTTATTTACAACCACTAAAGCCGTAAAAGACACAGAAAAAGGGCGTGACAAGCACGCACATCACCTACATTCTAACAAATGAAAATATTAAAAGCAATAGAAAAAACCAGAGCTTATGCCCTGGTTTTCTTTATTAAGCGACTTGATATGTTCACGGATAAAAAGAGGTTCACCAAGTTCCTGCTCCAAATCTTTTAACTGACGACTGAGTGTCGGCTAAGTAATCATCAGCTTCTCAGCTGCCTTGGAGATACTCCCCTCCTCAGCAATAGTAATAAAATAACGAAGCACTCTTAACTCCATGCCATCCTCCTAATTTTCCTCATAAGATTTAAACGGTTGATTCTTCTCAGGATATCGGTCTGGTGTAATGGCGAGTCCCATTTGCTCTTTTTCGTGATATAACTCTTTCATAAGCGACCACATCATCAACACTAGTACTATGGAAAATGGAAAAGCGACAATAATGAGCGTGTTTTGTAAAGCTGTCAATCCACCAGAAAACATGAGTGCAATAGCAATCAAGGCCAGCATGACACCCCAAATCACCTTTTTACGATTACTTGGATTTAGATTGCCATCTTCAGACAACATGGCCAAAACATAGGTGGCAGAATCCGCCGAGGTCACAAAGAAGGTTAAAACTAAAATAATTGCCAGGAGTGAAAGGACACTTCCCAGAGGATATTCATTAAAAGAGGCAAAAAGAATTTCTTCTGTGGCAAAACGTATCAAATTAACTCCCGAATCTTGTAGTGAAGTAGATAAGGTACCAAAAGCAGAAAACCAGACAAAACTAAGGACTGTTGGTGCCAAAAGCACTACTGTCAAAAATTCGCGAATAGTCCGACCTTTTGAGATACGGGCAATAAAGACGCCCACAAAAGGTGACCAGGAAATCCACCATGCCCAGTAAAAAATGGTCCATTGGTTAATCCAAGCCCGCTTAGTCTCATCAAAAGCCGCCGCCCGAAAACTCATACGGAAGAAGTTTTGAAAATAAAGGCCGATAGAGTCTGTCATGGTGTCAAATATCTTAACCGTTGGCCCCAAAACTATGACTCCAGCAAGCAAGACAATAGCTAAAATCAAGTTTGTATTAGATAGGATTTTAACACCCTTTCCTAAACCTGATAAGGCAGAAATAAGAAAAAGAATTGTCGCAATGATGATAATGATGACTTGCACAAGACTATTATTAGGAATACCAAAGACATAGGAGAGACCACCATTGATTTGTGAGGCACCAAAGCCGAGCGTTGTCGCTACCCCAATCACTGTCGCAATAATGGTGATGGTATCGATAATGGTTGCTATTGGTCCGTCCGCATATTTTCCAAAAAGAGGCTTAAAGACGACTGAGAGCTGATATTTCTCCCGTTTACGAAAGCCAAAATAAGCCAAAGACAATCCCACCAGGGCATAGACCGCCCAAGCATGAAATCCCCAGTGAAAAAAAGTAAAACGAAAAGCATCTGCGAGAGCATCCGCACTGCCTATTTCTGCATTGGGCGTCGAGATAGCAAAGTGACTCAAAGGCTCTGCTGCCCCATAAAAGACCAGACCAATCCCCATTCCAGCAGAAAACATCATGGCAATCCATGACGTCGTCGAATGCTCTGGCCGACTCGTGGGATTACCCAAGCGAATCTGCCCTATCGGACTTACAATTAAAAAGACACAAAAAATTAAAATCCCCGTAACCAATAACAAGTAAAACCAGCCAACACTAGTTGTTAAGAGATTTTTTAAGTAAAAACTAATATTTTGAAACTGCTGGGGAACAAAGAGCCCTAACAAGACTAAAATAAATATGATGACGAGTGAAAGCTGAAAAACTTTTGTTATTTTAGAATACTTCACCATTTTACCTCCTTATGTGTTCTTAGTTATAAAAAGTTTTTGAGAAAACTTAAAATTCTATATGGTTTCATTGTAACACAATTGTTTAATTTATACATATAGCAACCGAATACATCCAACATATTCGCACCGTATTCTTCAAATATTTGACCAATCTTTTGAGAAAGAGATCCCTTTTTCTTTTGCAATATTCTTGATTTTAGCTTTGAAACTATTAGCATTTGAAAATTTCACGACAAGACCTCCACATATGATTGTAGTTTTTCGGTTACTTTAAATAGTTGTGCATAGTGATACAACTTGGCATAATCAACAGCTCCTTTTTTAAAGTAAGCTTGAAAAGCTGGAGCAATAACTTGAATATCGACATGATAAGCTGTTCTCAAACACTCCACTAATGTTCGTTCCATATCATATACTGAGATAAACTGTCCAGCCTGTCGCTCCAGTCTAATAATACCGATTTCATGATACTTTCTATCGACAATTGGCTTGACACCAGCTTCTTTCATTGGCCTCGTATTTGTCCCGAAAGGAAAAGTCATCACAGGCTCAAATGGAATGGTAAGGGACAGACCATGTAACCAAAGTGCTGTTTCTAAGGAATAAATTCCTTTTGGAAAACGGTACTGTAAACTAAAATAGTCATCGATATAGGTATCTGGCAGATGATAGATACCTCTTTCAATTGATTCCACTTTCCCTTTTGAGACTAATTGATTCAGTTGTTGATAAGAAAAGTTAAGCTCTTCCATATCACGAAAAGTTATTACTCCATGATTATTTTTAATATAATTATAAACGGGTTTCTCTAACAAATCCATATCACCACCTCCAAAACAATATGCTAACAAATCAAGTCATTGTTAGCATATCCTTTTTTATTTCGTCGTATACGCAAAACTCAAGTTACTATCCACTCCAGATAATTTACGGAAGGTATAGTTTGGATTGCCATTGTAATTGGTTTCGGAGATAAGGAATGAGCCATTTGGGTAGAGTTTTTCGACGAAAGCCACATGTCCGTATTCTGCTGGTGTGCCATGTCCTCCTCCCGCAAAGGAAATAATAGCTCCTGCTTGTGGACTTGTCCCTGTCTCCCCACCGAGACTTGCGGCTGTTCGTACCGAATCTTGGCCATTGCCCATGGTACTGATAATTGGAATCTTCTCACCGTTTTTTCCTTTGAGTTTTAGACCCAGTTGGTTAATACGGGCTGCGACTCCCCAAGTACATTGGCCGTAAGCGTAACCCATACCATCACCACCTCCTGGAATAGAGTTTTCAAAAAGGTCTCCTCGTACAGCTTCAAGTGCTTTTAGATCACTTTGTGCTGTCCCGCCGTTGGGTTGACTAAAGCCTTTTTCAATTTGGTAATACCACTCACTGGCTCGTGTCTGACGTTCAAGTAGTTTATCACCACTATTTCCTTCCCAGTAAATGAGAAAGAGTTGGGCGATATTTTGCAAGATTGGTACTAGACTCATATTCCAAGAGCTAACTGTTGAGGTTTATTCGGCGAAGTCTGGGATTTCTCCGACATTAGCAAACTCATCCAGATAGCTTCTAACATGGATAGGCAGTTGCCCTTTAAAGTCCACATCAGCCTGTCTGGTCAAAGTGGAGAAAACCATAGAGAAAAATAAAGCAGATAGAAAACGAAAGGTAGTATCATTATCTGGAATAACAAGATAGACCATAGTCTTCTGAGTGCCCCACGTTTTCAAGTCCATAGAGTCTTTTTGCGTCAAATCAATCACCGATTGGATATTAAAAAGGGTAAACTTCGCTGTTGTGACCGCAATCACCAAATCCAACGTCTTATCCTTATAGTATTGAAAATCTGCCCAGTTTCTCATGGTAAAGTTCTCGTGACCGTATTTTTTAGCGTAATCTTCAAACAAGACTTTTGGGAGTTTATAATAACGCTCTGATGTCTGAAATTGATTAGCAGTAATACATTTCATGATTATCCCTCCGAGACTAAAATTCCAAAATTCCCGAATTCATCAAATCAGATTAAACCTGTTTGTTCCATTTCATTTACCAGTTGAGTTGCTTTTAGATTATCAACTCCCATGATGGTCATGATATGGCTTTTCACGATTTGACGTGATGACTGTTCTTCCTTTTGCATAATTACCTCCGAAACGCAAAAAAAGGGTAGACACTAGATTGTCTACCCCCGAAAGTTTATTAAAACAAAAATCCTGCCAAAGAATTTTTGGCAGGAAACCAAATCAATTTATCAGTTTCTCATAATCGCTTATCGTAAAAAAAACCAGAGCTTATGCCCTGGTTTTCTTTATTAAGCGACTTGAGTCGTTACCTTATTATTTAAGAGTAACTGAAGCTCCAGCTTCTTCAAGTTTAGCTTTGATTTCTTCAGCTTCAGCTGCAGCAACACCTTCTTTAAGAACTGATGGTGCACCGTCAACGATAGCTTTAGCTTCTTTAAGACCTTCGCCTGTGATTTCACGTACAACTTTGATAACGCCAACTTTTTTGTCGCCTGCAGATGTCAATTCAACGTCGAATGAATCTTTAGCAGCACCAGCGTCAGCAGCACCAGCTGCAGCAGCAGCTACAGGAGCAGCAGCTGTTACACCAAATTCTTCTTCGATAGCTTTTACAAGGTCGTTCAATTCAAGGATTGAAGCTTCTTTAATTTCAGCAATAATGTTTTCAATGTTCAATGCCATTGTGATTTCCTCCAAATGTGTTTTTTAATATAATTTTTTAAACGTAGCTTAGGCTACGAGTTGTGAAGATGGCTTACGCAGCACCGTCTTCTTTGCTTTCTGCAACCGCTTTGACAGCGTATGCAACGTTGCGCACTGGCGCTTGAAGTACAGAAAGGAGCATAGAAAGCATACCTTCTTTGTTTGGAAGTGATGCAAGAGCGTTGATTTCTTCGACTGAAGTGAACGCGCCGTCAACAACACCACCTTTGATTTCAAGAGCTTCTGCGTCTTTAGCAAATTCGCTAATAACTTTCGCTGGTGCGATAACATCTTCGTTTGAGAATGCTACTGCAGATGGACCAACGAAAAGTTCTTTAAGGTCTTCAAGACCTGCTTCTTCAGCTGCACGAGTCAAGATTGAGTTTTTGATAACTTTAAATTCAACGCCTGATTCACGAAGATTACGACGAAGAACTGTATCTTGGTCTACTGTAAGTCCACGAGAGTCAACAACAACGATAGATGCTGCAGCTTTCATTTTCTCAGCGACAATCGCAACCTGTTCAGCTTTCTTAGCAATAATAGCTTCACTCATTAGTAGTTTTACCTCCGTTTTTATTTTTGGGCTAGGCACAAAAAAATCGTACCTAAACCTAGACACGAAAGTACAATACGTTACAAAAAAATAGTTACGTTTTGTGCCTCGGTTGGATGTTTATGAGTTTAACTCCCCAACTGTCTTAGGTCAGTTTTTTCAAACCTCATTTATAATATCATGACCTAAATCAGACGTCAAGAAAAAAATGCAATTTTTTTTATTTTTTTCTCTATCTTTTTTGAAAAGCATAAAACCTCTCAAAATCCAAAGATTTCAAGAGGTCATGTTTAATCATATCTAAGTGCTTCGATAGGATCGAGTTTCGAAGCTTTATTAGCTGGTAGGAGACCAAAGATAATCCCCACTGCTGCTGAGAAAGCAATGCTTCCCATGGCTACGCCAAGAGAGACCGTCGCTTTAAGCTCCATGGCATTCCCAATTGGTCCAACGACTAGGGCCGCAAAGCCTAGCCCGATCAAACCTCCCAGGATGGTCAAAACCATGGACTCAATAAGAAACTGAGTCAAGATTTTACGACGTGTGGCACCTAAAGCCTTACGAAGACCAATCTCTCGTGTCCGCTCAGTTACCGAAACCAACATGATGTTCATAACACCGATTCCGCCAACTAAGAGTGAAATGCCAGCAATAGCTCCGACAACGGTGGTAATGGTTCCAAAAATCGTATTCACCTGATCTAGGGCCGAACTCATATCTGCTGCCTTATATTCTCCATTGTCATCTTGGGCTAACTGGGTCAAGCGTTTGGCAGCATCCTTAGCAACGCTACTACTATTTTTCACATCGGTCACATGGAAAAAAATCTGACCAATAGCATCGGTATTATTTTCAGCTGCTAACTGGGTATTGGCCACAAGAGCTGTTCCAATTTCACCATAGGCACCGATTGCTGTGTCTTTATTCTTATAAACACCAATCACACGATAATCATTTTTCCCAATAGTAACCACTTGGTTAAGGGCATCCTCATTCGTCTCAAAGAGTTTTTTAGCTACCATCTGATCAATGACAATAACTCGCGAAAAGTTTTTGTAGTCATTGTCTTGCAAGGAACGTCCTGTCAACATCTCTAACTTTTTAGCCTTAAAGTAGCCCTGACTGGCACCTGTGATATTAACGTTCTTCACAGTCTTTTTTTGGAGGGAGATAGAGGAAGTTAGGCTGTTGGTCACAAAATAACTATCAATACCAGGCGTCTGCTTTGCTACTTGCTCTAGCCAAACTTCTTTAACCGGTTTGGTAGGTTGTGACAAGTCCGCATAGGCAGGATCTAGCTCCTCACCCTTGGCTTCATAGTAGACTTGAACCGTATCCTTGTCTCCGGTCACACTATCGGTAACACTCTGACGCATCCCATTTCCTAGGCCCATAATGAGTACAACAGCAGCAACACCAATGATAATCCCCAACATGGTCAGGAAGGAACGCATCTTGTGTGAACGAATAGAACTAAGAGCAAATTTCCAATTTTCCATTCTTACCTCCTAGTCTATCCGAACGCTATCCGTTGTGTCTTGGGTGATCTCCCCATCGCGGATGACAATCTTACGTCGGGCATAGTCTGCAATCTCTGGCTCATGAGTAACCATGACAATGGTCTTTCCTTCACGGTTTAGCTGGGTTAAGAGATCCATAATCTGGGTTCCTGTCTTGGTATCAAGCGCACCTGTAGGCTCATCCGCCAAAATGATTGCCGGATCGTTAGACAGTGCACGCGCAATGGCAACCCTCTGCTTCTGTCCACCAGACAGCTCCGATGGTAGGTGATGGCTACGGTCTGACAAGCCAACTTTTTCCAAGAATTGTTGTGCCCTTTGCTTACGTTCACGTGGAGATTTCCCTGCATAAATCAAAGGAAGCTCTACGTTCTTTTGGGCGCTTAACTTTGGCAAGAGAAAAAACTGTTGAAAGATAAAGCCAATCTGGTCATTTCTTACCTTGGCTAGGCGATTTTCAGAGAGTTCAGCCACATCCTCGCCCTCGAGTTGATAGGAACCTGTAGTCGGTTGATCAAGAAGACCGATAATATTCATAAGGGTTGACTTCCCTGAACCAGAAGGGCCCATGATTGCCACAAAGTCCCCTTCTTCAACTGACAAATCAATACCCTTGAGGACCTGCAGGGACTCTTGACCATTTTTGAAAGACTTGGTGATGCTCTTTAAAACCATAAGTGCTGGCTTAGTCACTAGACCTCACCTCTTCTCCACTAGTGTCTTTTGATTGTTTGCTATCAGCATCCGTCACATCTTTTAGGGTTTCGCCATCCTTAAAGGATTTATCTGCCTTGGTGATAACTTTTTGACCTTCTTTAAGTCCTGAAGCAATTTCCTGTTGCTTGGCATCCGCATTGCCAAGTTTAACCTTGACTTGCTTGATTTTCTGAGTTTCATCATCGTAAACCCAGACATAGTTGTCAGAGCCTTTCTTGGTCACAGCAGTTACAGGAACCAACAAGGCATCATCATCTTTTGTCACTTCAAGAGATACATTAAAACCTTGCTTCAGTTTTCCGATTGGACTGGTCAATTGAACCTTGTATTCATACTGAGAACCTGACTGACCTGAGTTGCCAGATGTCCCCGTTGACTGGTTGGCATTTTGCTTAGGATAATTGGAAACATAGCTGACCTTCCCTGTCCAAGTTTGATCAGGGTATACTTTGGAAGTAATCTTGACCTTTTGCCCCACTGAAATATTTGGAATGTCATATTCTGTTAAGGTCCCTTGAATCTCAAATTGGCCTTCACTTGTCACATGAACTAGGGTTTGGCTCTCTTTTGAAGCAGGGTCCACAGAGTCCGCGACTTCTACGACTGTCCCATTAGCATCTGAAACAATCACTGTTTGGTTGAGAACATCTTGTGCCTTTTCTAGCTCTGATGCTGCATTGGCAATGGCATCATTATAATCTTGCAAAGTTTGGTAATTACTTGCCTCGGTTTGCTGACGCTGTTGAGGACTAACGGTAGTTGTCGAATCATCCTCATCCGAATCACTACTTGTTTGTGCTGAAGACGCAGGAGCCGTCCCATACTGTTGGAAATAATTACGGTCACGAACTGCCTTATTATAGGCACGACTAGCCGTATCATAAGCCGCTTGGGCTGAGGTGCTGTCGTATTGGACCAGTTGCTGACCGACGCTAACTTCCTCACCAACAGAGACTGTCACAGTGGCATTGCGTCCAATGGTATTGTCAAAATAAACATACTGTTCCGACTGTGCCTTCACCATACCAGTCAGAAGGGTCGACGAGGCCAGCTGCCCCTTAGTTACCTTACTTGCTGTAGGGGACTCAGAAGCCTTATCATTCTTGCCACCACCTGCAAAAAGGTTAAAGCCTAGGACCAAAAGGACAAGGAAGCCAATTCCTCCAATGATCCAAACTCTTTTTTTATTTTTAAATAACTTTGGACTGATTTTCTTTCGCATATGTCTCTCTTTTCTTTTTTGTATCACATGGATAAAACAATTGTAATACTTTTAACTTTCAGTGTCAATGGCCTTCGCTGACATCCATGACACCATAATGCAGCTTTTGATTGGGTCGAACCTGGCGTTCAAAACCAAGTTCTTCAAAAACGGTATCTCGAAAATGTGCCTTGATGATAATTTTTTCCCGCGCAACACGTTTAGCTTCTTTTAGCCATTCTTCTGTCAGACGGCTACCATTGGCCAGAGGCTTGATAGCCTCTAGATTTTCCGATTCCTTGATAATCTCTGAAAACATAGGATCGGCATAGATGATATCAAAGGAATTGTCAGCTTGAGCCTTCAAAAAAGACAAGCTATCGCTCTTAATAGCTTTAATAGAACGCATGGCCTTTTCAAGCTGCTTATCATCTGTCTGATAAGAGGCAAGACCACGAGAAACCACCTGAAAAATCACATCTTGACTCTCAAGGGCAGTCACCTGATTTCCCGCTGCTGCCATCACTAGGCTATCAGAAGCCAGACCCATGGTCGTGTCAAGAATAGCCTTGGGAGACTTACCTAAAAGACTGACTAAAGCGTCATGGGGAGCCTTAATCCTGAGAGCAGCCGTATCTGGATGGAAGGTCAACTCACTAGCATCCGAATTGATAAAAGACAGTCTATCTTTATATAGGAGATAGAAAGGTCCAAAGCGCTCTAAACATTTCGCCAAAGATAACTTGCGCCGAGGCTGGTAATCAGCTCCGAGGTCGAGAGCTAGTTCTTGGGCACGCGCAATCAAGGTCTCGTTTTCCCGTAAAGATGTCGTAATAATCATGTTTCTAGTATAGCAGAATTTAAGTAGTCTAAACCATGGTCTTAGCTTTCATTTTTAACTTTCTAGCTTACATTTGTGTAAGAAAACTCCTCAGTAAGGTTGAGATTTATAACAGCAATCAACTAGGTTTAAATATGACACAAAAGATAAATCTCTGTAGGGAATATGAAAGAGTTTTTTGCGTACCTAGTCAGCTTAGACCGAGACTTTTGGCAGTGATGAAAACGCCTGAAGCAATTAGTCTCAGGCGTTCGGAAGTTTTGAGACGTTCGGCTCAAAACTTAGTCATGGAACTTCGAAGAAGATCGCTGACGTCTGCCATCACCCAAGAAAAGTCTCAAAAGAAAACTGTGCCTTCAATAAAAAAAGTCCCAGCAAGGCTGAGACTCTGTTTTAAAATTAGATAGCTTCTGTTGTAAAGCTACGGCTTTCAAGCACACGCACCATGGCATCTGCTGTATCAAGCGCTGTGAAGAGTGGGATTCCTGCTTCAATAGCAGAGCTACGAATTGCTGCTCCATCTTCGTCATAAGTACGTTTGTTACCAACCGTATTGACAATAGCTTGCGCTTTACCTGTACGAACAAGGGCTGGAATGTCGTTGTCGTCATTTTCACCTAATTTGTTAACAAGCGTTGCGTGAACTCCATGTTCATTCAAGAACTTAGCTGTTCCTTCAGTGGCGTAGATACCGTAACCGATAGCATCGAAACGACGAGCCAAATCAAGGGCTTCTTCTTTCGTATCATCATGAATAGTAAAGATGACATTACCAAAGGTTGGCAAGTGGAGGTAAGAAGCTTCAAAGGCTTTATAGAGGGCTTTTTCAAGAGTCGCATCTGTACCCATAACTTCACCAGTTGATTTCATTTCAGGTCCAAGGAGACTATCTACCTTAGCCAATTTTGTGAATGAGAAGACTGGTGCTTTAACATGGACATGCTTGCTTTCTGGGTAAAGACCATCTTTGTAACCTTGTTCAGCCAATGATTTACCAAGAATCAAGTTTGTAGCAACTTGTGCCATTGGGATATCAGTCACTTTAGACAAGAATGGTACCGTACGGCTGGCACGTGGGTTAACCTCGATAACATAGACAGTTTCGTCCTTAATAACGAACTGAATGTTCATCATACCAATACAGTTAAGACCGATAGCCAAGCGTTTAGTGTAATCAGCGATAGTCTCTTGGATTTTCTTAGAGAGAGTTTGTGGAGGGTAAACTGCCATTGAGTCCCCTGAGTGAACCCCTGCACGTTCGATGTGTTCCATAATACCTGGAATCAAGACATCCTTACCATCAGAGATGGCATCCACTTCACACTCACGTCCAATGATATAGCTATCAACAAGGACTGGATGGTCCGGACTTGCCTTAACGGCTGTACGCATGTAAGAACGAAGGTCATCTTCATTTTCAACGATTTCCATGGCACGTCCACCCAAAACGTATGATGGACGAACAAGAACTGGGAAGCCAATCTTACGAGCTGCTTCAACCGCTTCTTCTTCATTTGTCGCTGTTTGTCCTGGTGGTTGTGGGATATCGAGATCTTTAAGGGCTTGTTCAAAAAGGTCACGGTCTTCGGCACGGTCAAGGTCAGCAACCTGTGTACCCAAGATTTTCACACCAGCTTTAGACAATGGCTCTGCCAAGTTGATAGCTGTTTGTCCACCAAACTGAACCACGACACCCTTAGGTTGTTCCAATTCGATAACGTTCATCACGTCTTCGAAGGTCAATGGTTCGAAGTAAAGTTTATCTGAAACTGAGAAGTCTGTTGAAACCGTCTCAGGGTTAGAGTTCATGATGATGGCTTCGTAACCTGCAGCCTGGATAGCTTTCACAGAGTGAACTGTCGCATAGTCGAACTCAACCCCTTGTCCGATACGGATAGGTCCTGAACCAAGAACGATGACAGATTCTTTATCAGATTTGATTGATTCATTTTCCCACTCGTAAGTTGAGTAGAAATATGGTGTTGATGACTCGAACTCAGCCGCACAGGTATCAACCATCTTGTAAACAGGAACAATGTTATTTTCCAAACGTGTCGCACGAACTTGGTCAGCTGTTTGATTCCAAAGATCAGCAATCTTACGATCAGAGAAACCGTTACGTTTAGCTTCATTCAAAACATCAACATCGCCTACGTGAGTAGCCAATTCTTGTTCCAATTCGAAGATATGGAGCAATTTGTCGAGGAAGAAAATATCAATCTTAGTCAACTCTGACAATTCTTCAATAGTATAACCACGACGGATGGCTTCAGAAAGGTAGAAGAGACGGTCGTCTTGAGCTTTGACAATCTTTTCAACCAAGGCGTCGTCTGTGACATCCGCAAGTTCAGGCATTTCATTGTGGTAAACACCGATTTCAAGTGAACGGCAGGCTTTAAGAAGTGACTCTTCGATGTTACGACCGATAGCCATAACTTCACCAGTTGCTTTCATTTGAGTACCAAGACGACGTTCCCCGTGTTCAAATTTATCAAATGGGAAACGCGGAATCTTAGCAACCACATAGTCAAGAGCTGGCTCAAACATAGCGTAAGTTGTACCAGTGACTGGGTTAATCATTTCATCAAGTGTCAAACCAACAGCAATTTTGGCTGCCAATTTGGCGATTGGGTAACCAGTTGCTTTTGAGGCAAGGGCTGATGAACGAGACACACGTGGGTTTACTTCGATAACATAGTACTTGAAGCTATTAGGGTCAAGAGCCAACTGTACGTTACAACCACCCTCAATTTTAAGGGCACGAATAATCTTCAAGCTGGCATCACGAAGCATTTGGTTTTCAATATCTGACAAGGTTTGCGTTGGAGCAAATACAATTGAGTCCCCTGTGTGGATACCAACTGGGTCAAAGTTTTCCATGTTACATACCACAAGAGCATTGTCTGCGGCATCACGCATAACTTCGTATTCGATTTCTTTGAAACCAGCGATAGAACGTTCAATCAAACATTGGGTTACTGGTGACAATTTCAATCCATTTTCAGCGATTTCACGAAGTTCTTCTTCGTTGGCACACATACCACCACCAGTACCGCCAAGGGTAAAGGCTGGACGAACGATAACTGGGTAGCCAATCTCTGACGCAAAGGCAACTGCTTCTTCAACCGTATTTACAATCTCTGATTCTGGAATTGGTTGTTCCAAATCTTCCATCAATTGTTTGAAGAGGTCACGGTCTTCGGCTTGATCAATGGCAGACAATTTTGTTC
Organism: Streptococcus sp. HMSC065H07; assembly: GCF_001837325.1. NCBI lineage: Bacteria > Bacillati > Bacillota > Bacilli > Lactobacillales > Streptococcaceae > Streptococcus > Streptococcus sp. HMSC065H07. Next base: position 168,936 of record NZ_KV832038.1, on the reverse strand, counting down.
CCAAAAGCTCTACTCCAAGCTCATCAAGAATGCCAGCTTTTGACAATTCCATTGCCATGTTCAAACCAGTTTGTCCACCAAGTGTTGGCAAGAGGGCATCAGGACGCTCTTTACGAAGAATACGTGTGACAAACTCAAGCGTAATTGGTTCAATGTAAACCTTGTCTGCGATTTCTTTATCAGTCATGATAGTCGCAGGGTTAGAGTTGACAAGAACAACACTGTAGCCTTCTTCTTTCAAGGCCAAGCAGGCTTGCGTACCAGCGTAGTCAAACTCAGCAGCCTGACCAATGATGATAGGACCAGACCCGATAACCATAATTTTTTTAATATCAGAACGTTTAGGCATAATTTATGATACAAAGCCCGTTAAGGACCCAGTGAAAATAGGAAACGTGACGACGACACCTAAGCGTCTAGTCACCGTTTATCTTTTTCACACAGTCCTTAGGGCGTGTTCACTTCCGTGAACCTGTATCTTCTCCTTTCTATTTGACAACTCTCTGGTTGTCATTAAATAAGGTAGTAGACTGGGGCGAACAAGAGTCACACCCCACTATAGTCACTAGACAGTTGCAATTAACGACGTGCTTTTTCAGCTTGGAAAGCATCAATCAATTCCAAGAACTCATCGAAGAGATAACTAGCATCGTGTGGACCAGGTGCTGCATCTGGGTGGAATTGCACTGAGAATGCAGGGAAGTCACGGTGACGAACACCTTCAACTGACTTATCGTTTATTTCTTCGTGTGTTACCATGAGGCAATCTGGAAGTGTCTCACGGTCAATGGCATAACCATGGTTTTGGCTGGTGAAGTCAACACGACCAGTCGCAATTTCACGAACCGCATGGTTAAATCCACGGTGACCAAACTTCATCTTGTAGGCCTTGGCACCATTCGCCAAACTAAACAACTGGTGACCCATACAAATACCAAAAATTGGAATTTTGCCTTGAATGCCACGAATCATATCAAGTGCATACGGTACATCTTCAGGGTTACCTGGACCGTTTGACAACATCACACCATCTGGATTAAGATGGAGAATTTCTTCAGCAGTGATATCATGTGGCACAACAGTCACGTTACAGTCACGTTTTGAAAACTCACGCAAGATAGAGTGCTTGAGACCAAAGTCAACCAAAACGATATTTTTACCAACACCTGGTGCTGGGTAGGCTGTCTTAGTTGATACCTGCTCAATATTGTTGGTTGGCAAAACAGTCGCACGCAATTGATCTTGCAAGTGCTCGATACTGTCACCAGGGCTGGCCAAAGTGGCTTTCATGGTACCGTGTTGACGGATAATCTTAGTCAAGGCACGTGTATCAATACCAGAGATACCAGGGATGTTTTTCGCCTTCAAAAACTCATCCAAGGTCATTTGGTTACGCCAGTTGCTGGCACGACGGCTAGCCTCTGACACAACGACACCCTTAGTCGTTGGCTTAATTGACTCATAGTCGTCACGGTTAACACCATAGTTACCAACAAGTGGATAAGTAAAAGTCAAAATTTGACCATTGTAAGACTGGTCTGTGATAGATTCTTGATAACCTGTCATACCAGTATTAAAGACGATTTCACCCGTCACATCCACATCAGCACCGAAGGCCTGACCTTCAAAAATAGTGCCGTCTTCCAAAATAAGTAAACGTTTTGCCATTATAGTAAATTGTTCCTTTCACTAAGATACAAAGGGCGTTAAACATCTGAATGAATTTCAAATCTAACAAAGAAGCTCTAGCCTCTAGGAAGATTTGTCTCTTTTCAAAGATTTAGCCCATGTTCTTTTTCGTCTGATTCTCTCAGGAATCGGTTAACGTAGTTTACGCTTTGCCATTTAAAATAGCTTCAATAATTGCCATACGGACAAAGACCCCGTTTTGCATCTGAGCAACGATACGAGCCTTAGGCGCCTCAACCAGGCTATCAGCAATCTCCACATCACGATTAACCGGAGCAGGGTGCATGATAATCGCCTGATCAGCTAACTTGGCATAACGTTCTTCAGTCAAACCATAGAGAGCATGGTAGTCTTCTTTTGAAAATCCTTTATCGTCCCCATGACGTTCGTGCTGAACACGAAGCAACATGAGCACATCCAAGTCCTCAATGACGTCGTCAATAGCCACATGCTGACCATAGACATCGAACTCATTCGAGTACCACTCTGCCGGACCAGCAAAATAAAGCTGAGCACCCAAACGCTTGAGAATCTGCATATTTGACTTAGCGACACGCGAATGCGTAATGTCACCTGCAATACAAATCTTAAGATCTTCAAAGGTTCCGAACTCTTCGTAAATGGTCATCAAGTCAAGCAAACACTGACTTGGGTGTTGCCCTGAACCATCACCACCATTGACAATAGAGGTCTGAATAGTTCTACTATCAATCAACTGCTTGTAGTAATCGACTTCCGAGTGGCGGACCACACAGATGTCCACACCCAAAGCAGACATGGTTAAGATCGTATCATAGAGGGTCTCACCCTTGTTCACCGAGCTAGTTCCTGCATCGAACTCAATCACATCCAAGCCAAGCTTTTTCTCAGCCACTTCGAAGGACTTGTGCGTTCGTGTTGAATTTTCAAAAAAGAGATTGGCAGCGAAATACTGTCGATCCAGCTGGAAATCAGCTCTGCCATTTTTAAAATCTCCACCTCGACGAATCAGGCCCAAGACCTCTTCATTCGTGAGGGTTTCCATTGTCACCAAATGTTTCAGTGACACTTTTCCATCTGCAATCGCCATAGTTTTTCCTTTTAAATTGATTGACTAATCTTTGCTACCTTTTTTAGGATCTGGCAAGATTTGGTAAAGCAAGATACCAAGAATGGTTGAACTTGCCACACCTGTGATTTGAAGACCACCAAGGTCAATCATCAAACCACCGATACCAGATACCAAGATAACACTAGCAATCAAGAGATTCTTTTTATTATCAAAATCAATCTTATGTTCAACTAAAATTTTCAAACCGCTAGCAGCGATAACCCCAAAGAGGGCAATAGATAATCCCCCCAATACAGGAGTTGGAATAGAATGCAAGAGTGCTGATAGCTTACCAATAAAGCTCATCAAGACCGCAATCACTGCTGCGCCCGCAATAACGTAAACTGAGTAAACCTTACTGAGGGCCATAACCCCAATATTTTCACCATAAGAAGTTACCGGAGGAGCTCCAAAGAATCCAGCGATAATCTGTGCCAAACCATCACCAGTAAGGGTGCGGTCAAGTCCTGGATCTTTGAAGTAATCACGCTCAGTCAAACTATTTAGAACCATGACGTGACCAAAGTGTTCAGTCATCGTCACAAAGGCAATCGGAGCCATGGTCAAAATCGCACTTGGATAGAGTTTAAAGCTATAATCCACAAATGGAATGTCAAAGTTTGGAACTTGAATCCAATGTGCCGCTGCCACCTCTGAGAAATTGATAAAACTATGTCCTGTCAGCAAACCAAGAAGCGCTGAGAAAATATAGCCCACAATTAATCCAAGTAAAATTGGGATAACACCGACAATCTTCTTGCCATACATGTTAAAGAGGATAACTGCAAAGAGGGTCACCATCGAAATCAAGAGAGCATAGATACTATAGCTTTTGTTCAAAGTTGTCGCATCATTGACTGCATTGGCTGCAAGGTTCAAACCAATCACCATGATAATGGGACCAACCACAATTGGCGGAAGGACCTTATCAATCCAGTCTTTACCCGCATACTTAACAATCAGAGCCACAAGCAAGTAAACCAAACCACCAGCCATGGCACCTTGAGCGACCGCTGCAATCCCATCAGTCTTCATAAGTGTCTGCATAGCCGCAATATAGGCAAAGCTAGACCCCATGTATGCTGGAATTTTGTACTTGGTCACCGTCAAGTGAGCCAAAGTTCCCAAACCAGATGAGAAAAGAGCAATAGCGGGATCAATCCCAACCAAAATCGGCACAAGCACCGTCGCACCAAACATGGCAAACAAGTGCTGGAATGACAAACCAACCAATAAACCAGGTTTCGGCATATCATTCACATCATATTTTACGTTATTCACGATATCAAAGGACTCCTTAAAATTAAGATACAAAGGGCATATAAAGAGCAAAGTAAAATTAGGAAATCCGACGCAGAAGCTTTAGCTTCCAGGAAGATTTATCTATTTTACACAGCTCTTAGCCCGTGTTCAATTAAACAAGATACAAAGGGACGTTTTGGCTTAGCCAAACATTTCTGTAGAAAAATAGGAAGTCGACAATGCACTCACAAGAGTGCTAGGAGACTTATCTTTTTTCCTAAGAAATGAGTCCCGTGTTCAATTAACAAGATACAAAGGGCGTTTCACCCTATCTGTCAGCCAACTTAGCTTGGATCAATAATGTTGACGCTATCTTTGCCATCAACTTCTGTCACCAACACTTCAATTTCTTCTGACTCACTTGTTGGGATATTTTTACCAACATAGTCCGCACGGATTGGCAATTCACGGTGACCACGGTCAACCAAGACAGCCAAACCAACACGCGCTGGACGTCCATGGCTAACGATATTGTCAATAGCTGCACGAATCGTACGACCTGTGTAAAGCACATCATCCACAAGGATAACATCCGTTCCATCAATTTCAATAGGGAAAACAGATGTGTCTTGTTCAGCCTTAACATCATCACGGAAAGCCTTAGTATCAAGCTCAATCAATGGCACATCAAGGTTTTCCAACTGTTTCAAGCGCTCTTGGATACGCTGAGCAATATAAACACCACGTGTCTTAATACCAGCCAAGACAATCTTGTCGAGATTTTTGTTACGCTCAATAATCTCATAAGTGATACGTGTAATGGCACGTTTCATGGTTACGTCATCGACGATTTCTTTTTTCTTCATAAAAAGAACCTTTCTAAATACAAAAAAATCCCCTCGAAAACAAGGAGATACACAAAAATATGAGTACAGTTCACCCGTACACTTCTCATGGCTCCTTGCCTGCCTCTCTGGACAGTGATTAAAGGACTTATTTAATTAGGTAAATTATAGCAAATTTCAGACTCTTTTACAAGAAAAAAACGGACGTCTCTCCCAAGAAAGACTATCCGTTTAATAACTGTTAAGCTTCTCTCAGCTTCTCCAAGGTTTCCTTGAAAATAGCAGGTTCTTCCGCTGTAAATTCGACCAATTCTCCAGTCGTAGGATGCGTGAAACCAAGGGTCTTGGCATGTAGAAATTGGCCATGGCCCTTGAGGGTCTTGCGTGGCCCATAAAGAGGATCTCCCGCCACCGGGTGACCGATATAAGCCATGTGCACACGAATCTGGTGCGTGCGACCTGTTTCCAGCTGCAACTCTACCAAGGTATAGTTGCCAAAACGTTCAAGAACGGTAAATCGTGTAACTGCAGGTTTTCCTTTAGCTGTAACCGCCTGCTTCTTGCGGTCCTTGTCTGAGCGCCCAATCGGAGCCTCAATCACGCCTCGATCGTTAGGCAGATTGCCATGCACGATAGCCACATACTTACGAAGGGACTTCTTATCCTTAAGCTCCGCCGCCAAAGCATTATGGGCCTTATCATTCTTAGCAATCATTAGAAGGCCTGACGTGTCCTTATCGATACGGTGGACAATTCCTGGACGAACCACACCATTGATAGACGAAAGGTCCTTGACATGATACATCAAGGCATTGACCAAGGTACCAGACGTGTGACCAGCTGAGGGATGGACCACCATACCTTGAGGTTTGTTGACCACTGCCACATCCGCATCTTCGTAGATAATATCCAAAGGAATATCCTCGGCCTTGTACTCCAAGACCTCTTCTTCCGGTAATTCATAGGTGATGACATCACCCTCTTTAACCGCATACTTGGCCTTTGCCGACTTACCATTAACCAAGACTGTCCCAGCCTTGATTGCTTCATTGGCCTGACTACGTGACAATTCTGTCAAATCTGCCAAAGCCTTGTCCAGGCGGTTTCCCGCCTCTTTAATGATGACTTCCATTTTCCTCTTTCCATAAGATTAAAATCAAGAGCAGCACGCCCACCGTTAGATAGGAGTCTGCCACGTTAAATATCGCAAAATCAATAAAATCAAGCTGAACCATATCAACCACGTAACCCAAGTGCAGACGGTCAATAAAGTTACCAATACCACCTGAGATAATCAAAACCAAAGATAGCACCAGCCAAAGACTCTTCTGATAATTCTTAACCAGATAAACCAGAGCCGCACCAATCACTAGAACCGTCAAAATCACAAAGAAATATTTCTGATCCTGTAAAATCGAAAAGGCAGCACCACGGTTCTGTAGATAGGTCAAGCTGAAAAGTCCGGGAATAGCCTTGATAACTTGGTTAAGGGCAATATTTGCCACAACCCAATGCTTAACCCACTGATCCAAACCAATCAGAGCTAGAATAGCCAAAGGAATCGCAACCTTACGCATAAATCCTCCTATGGTTTGTATGTATCAAAGTAGTCAAACATAACATTGACAAACTTGAGAGCACAAGACGACAAGTTAATACCCTTACGACGGACATAAACCATCTTGTTATCCAAATTATCCTCAAGCGGAATCACCGTAATCCCATTCACACTTTGTGCATCCAAGAAGCCAGACCCCGTCGCATAGGCATCCGTACGTTCCAAGATACCGTTCAAAGTCGCACGGTCTGTCACGTTAAACATAAGAGACGAATCTGACGTATCCACAAAGTTCTCAGAATAGTAAAGGTACTCGTCCTTCTCCTGAGTGAAACGCACCGTAGGCAAGGCCACCAAGTCCTCCATGACCAGACTTTCTTTTTTAGCCAGAGGATGCCCCTTACGGAGATAAATATGCGTCTTAAACGGAATCAAATCAATAGCCTCAAGCCCAAGCTTGTCCATATTTTGCTGGATTCCCTTGCTATTTTGACGATTCAAATAGATAATCCCAATCTCACTGTGTCCCTTGGCTACCTCATCCAAAATCTGAATGGTCGTAGACTCAAAGATACGGAAATCCTTGTAATCAGGGTAACGCTCTGAAAAAGTCGTAATCAAAGGTGGCAAAAAGTCATAGTGCTGGCTGGCAATCGAAAACTGGTTACCCTTTTCAGAAGCATTGAGATAGCGATTTTCAAAACTATCAAAACTGCGTACCACCTCAAGCGCACGCTCATAAAAGGTCATACCCTGACTGGTCAAGACAGCCCCCGTCGTTGTACGAGTGAAAATTTGAAAATTCAGCTCCTGCTCCAAATCCTTGATAGCCACTGATAGGCTAGGCTGGCTCACAAAGAGCTTGCTGGCTGCCTCACGGAAGGTTCCGCTGTTGGCAATGGCTACGACATAACGTAGTTGTTGTATGTTCATCTGTGACACTTCTTTCTTGAAAAATCAATCAATTTTATTATACCAGATTTTATCCTCTTTTGTTGATACTAAAAAGCCCAGGCAACCCTGAGCTTGAATGACTAACAAAGTAGTCCTATTCGTCTGATTTATCTGTCAAGAAGTACTCGTTTTCACGTTTGTCATAGTCGAAGGTCAAACGAACAGTATCTACCTTACCATTTTCTGGATTATAATCTCGGTAGCTAAGACTCACTGACTGAGTGAGATCGCCCTGTTCAGTTTGTGTCATTTCATGATAAGTGAAGCTAGCCTCTGGGTGTTTTTCAACCACTTCAGAAAGTCGTGTCCCCTTAAGCAAATCAGCTTGTGTACCTACAGACAACTTTTCATAGTCATCTTTTGTCCAGTTGCTATGATAGTCATCGACTTCTTTGACCTTATCATAGTCGAAGGTTGCTGAGGCAGATTTCAAAACATAGACACCGTCTTTTATCTCAAAAGTCAAACGCACATAGTTGTTTCCATCTGTGTTTTCTTTTCTATAGGTAAGGTCTAGTAAATCTGGTTTATCTTTCTCGTAAGCATCACTATACTCGGCGTCAGTCGCCTTACCATGAGCGTCCAAGACATCGTCCAATGTCAAAGTACCAACCTTCAACTCCTTAAACTGATCCTCAGTCCAGTCAAACTTATAATTCTCATCGATGTACAGATAAGCTCTATCGTGACCGTCACTTTGGAACTGCTCAGCATGGTTCATGACATATTTCACCGCTTGATAACCTGCTCCAGCAAGCGAAGTCATAAAGAAGATGATTGACATGACTAGGGCAATAATAGATAGTGCCTTGCGTGTCGATTTCAGACTCAAAACCAAAGTCACAATAGCTAGAATGATAAGGAAGAAGGCAAGGAAGGTAAAGACAAAACCGATAGGAAGCGTCCAAGACAAAATGACAAATAGAATCCCCAAAACTAGAATAATGATTGGCAAAGCAATATTAACAAAAGCATTGTTCTTGGTTACTTTTGGCTTGTAATAAGGGTTTTCCAAAGGTATCTGACTTGTCTTTGGGGTTTCTTTTTCTTGCTCTTTCTCCAGATTCAACTCAGGCAGTTGCTTAGAAGCCTCCTCCTCTAATGTCACCTGAACTTCGTCTAGTTGCGTATCTGCTACTGAGTCAGCTGTCACCTCTTCAGTAGTTTTAGAACTATCCACTTGCTGAGCCTCAACCTGCTCAGACACTTGGGCACTTGGTTCCTCCGAAGCGATGACAAAGCCCTCTTTCTTAGCCTCCATAAACTCCTCAGGACTTGGTTTACGACCATTGACGTCCTCAAAGTGACGCACCCATTCTTCTCTAGTTGCCATAGCTGACTCCTTTATCTCTTTTTCTTTATTTTATCATACTTTAATCTAGTCTTATGAAAATAAGGTCGGATATAAGAGATAATTTTTGAGACTATCTTAGGTGCTTAAGTGACAAGATATAATATGAAAATGGATGGAAGACGAAAAAAACTGTACCCTAAAGTCCTAAAGTTTGATTTTCTCTGTCACACTTTTGGGGGCAGTTCACATTATGGTTTATTTATTACTCATCAGATAACATCAATTCATCTATCTTTTCTCTATCTTCAGCAATACCCTTATATGACTCAATTGTATTACTAAGGAATTCCATACTTACTTCGTGATTTCCTTCGTATAAATATATTTGTGCACCTAATGTTTCAAGACTTTCTAGGAGGGTCCTAATTTTTATTAATTCCTCTAAATCTAGAAAATTACATTCTAATAAAACTTCTCCCTTTTGAATCCTATTTTTTATCTCTCCAATTGGTATACTCATAAAGTTTCTTACCAATTTATAAGCTTCAAAAACATTATTTGACATTTTTACTTTTGAGTAGATTACTGACATAACTCCATCCTTTAGAAATCTTGCACATATATACAGTCTAGTATTAGTAAGAGTAGTTTTTTATATTTATATGTATATCTAGGTATCTAATCCTTTTTGATTTCCAAACTAAGCTTATAAAAACTATAAAGGCTATAAGATATTGCAATAATTCCCAAGAAACCAAAGTATACATTATCCTTTAAACTCTTCATATAAATACCAATTATTACAAAGAGAAAGGTATTAATCAAAATGACTAATCTTTTATTTTCTATCTTGCCTATTTTAACTACCAATAGCCTAATAATAAGTATCGATGGAGAGAATAAAACGGCAATTATTGTAAGTAAAATATTTTTTCTGCTAATTAAATTAGCTTTAATGCCTTTTTGAGATTCTTTTTCAATATTCATCTCTTTAAATAATAAATCCAGTGAAACATTATCAGGTTCACTTTTTCCTAATTCCCATTTAGAAATGGTCTGACGAGTAACAAATACTTTATCTGCAAGTTCTTGCTGAGTCATACCCGTTTTAGTTCTATATTCTTTAATCAACGTAGCAATGTCCATTTTAATACCCCTAGCTTATTTCTATTCTTTGATAAAAGGTTCTGCTAGCAAAATTACTATTAATATTATATAGAGAGGATGTTTATAAATAAAGTAAACAGCAACGAGTAATAGAAACAATAAAATTCTCGTAACCCACGGATATTCGTTTGATAAATTAACCAATAAATTAACTAAAGGTCTCAGTATCAGTCCCATTAATCCAAAAATAAGCACCCATATAAAATTAGCTTTATTTTTCTTAATAAATTGTAACATTAAGAATACCTCCTCAAATTTGTTACTTTAAATTTATCAAGACCCATGAGTAAAAGCACGCAACGAATAGTAAAATATGCGCAACTCCCTTAAAAACTAGGGTGCAACGCCCCATTTCATTATGCAACGAGGAGAATATTACCTCTTAAAAGTGCGAAATGGCAGTACATTAGAATCTAAAGACAGTAAAATTATATAATAATTAAGCCGTACTATTTTAAAGTCTATATTTACATAAACTTCTGTTTGTCTTCGAGACCAAAACGTTGGACTGCGACCATCATATTTTGAAGTATATACTTTTGTAGTTACACTTTCATTAACTTTGAGTATCCTTTGCTACGTTTCCATCAATCTTATAATTCACTTCAAAACCTGTTGGTCTTCTCGAAGTACCCTAACCCTGCATCCTCCTATACTCCTTCGACTTCTCTCCATACCAGTCCTTAACTGAGTAGTCAAACTGCTCTCTATATTGCTCAGAGTATTTGAAGAGGTAATAACCTCGTAGCAAATCAATGGAAAAGACATAAGTCGCAAAGACAAATATGGCAGGCATGATAGGCATCAACACCGCATCAATGCTCCCTCTAACGTCACTTCCAGTAGAGCGGTCAAAAAGCACCAGTCCAGCTGTAATCCCTGTACCACTTAAAAAGACCAAACCATCCGAAATCTTTTCAGTCACAAGAGCTACCATAGGGCTAAACTCTGTCTGATTTTGAACGGCTTCTTTCAGTTTACGGGGAACCGTTCGAATCAAGTAATAAATGGAAAGAAGAAACATAGCTCCCGATAGTATACTGACAATATTTCGTCGTGTCATCATCATTATTCCGGCACTTACTGTAAAGATAGCGAGTAAGACTACCATGTAAAAGTAGGTGCAAAATTTTAGTTTCATTGGACTTCTTCTGTACTTAATTGAAAAGAAAAGATAGACCAGATACATGACTACATAGAAAAGAATGATTGGCCACTGAATCCAAGAAAATGTTGGATTTTGATCAAGCGTCAATCCTTTTATAAACATGGGTGTGATAATAGAGAAGAAATAAATGACAATTGAAGTGATAAACAAGCCAATAAATCGTTTCCAGCTTCCTTTTTGATTGAGCTTTTCTACGGTCTACTTAGTGACAAGAGACTGACTTTGCTCGAATGTATAATTTAAGAATTTCAATAGTTTTCTCCTTTTATCAAGAAAAAACAGGAAGGTTTCCCCTCCTGTTCCTTAATTAATCCTCGCCATCTGGACCTGATTTATAAGTAAGGTAGAACGTATCGTCATCTTCTTTAGTATCAAATGACAAGTAAACACTCTTGAGTTTACCATCTCCAGCCTCATAGTCACTATAAGAAATACTCATTTCTTTTTTGAATTCACCTTGACGAGATGTTGAGATTGTGTATTCTGCACTTGAAGCTTTAGGGTGATCCTTAACGATATCTTCAAGTTTCGTACCGTTTGATGGATCAGTGTAATCACCCTTCTTGAGAGCATCAAACTGTTCTTTTGTCCAGTCAGCTTTGTAAGAGCGATCAACTTCAACCTTATCTTGAGGGAATCTACCTGAAGCATATGACAAGATAAATGTACCGTCATATTGTTTCTTAAAGTTTAGGTAAACACTTTCACCATAGTCTTTACCAGAGTAATTCAACTTCATCTCATCACCAGAGATTTGTGCATCAGAAGCCTTACCATAAGTCTTGATGATAGACTTAACAGTATCCTTACCTGCTTTCAACTTCTTGAACTTAGATTCATTCCAATCAAATTTAGCATTTTTGTCAATGTAATCGTTGACGTCAGTGCTATCACCTTTTGAATCAGATTTAGAATCAGATTTAGAGTCAGATTTTGAATCGCTGTCATCATCTTTCTTGTCAGCGTCATCATCGTCTTTATCAGCAACTTTTGATGTCTTGCTTGAGCTTGTGTTGTCACTAGCGTTTTGAGAGATTTGGAAAATCAAACCACCAATAGAAACAAAGAGCATGAGACCAGCAACACCTGTTGCGATGATTGAAAGCAATTTCTTGCTTGAGTTAAGGCTAAAGACAAGTGAAACAACTGCCACTGCAACTGCGAGAACTGTCAAGATGATGAAGAGCCAAGCAGGACTTACAAACCATGCCAAGATTGCAATGATTACTGAAAGTGCAATCGCAACGATTGGCAAGATAAGATTGAAAAGAGGTTTATCTGCTGAGCCAGCTGCTGCTGGATTAGGAACTGTTCCAAATCCTTGAGCTGAAGAGATAGGTGCCTTTTCAAACATGCTTGAATCAAATTGTGGGGTTGGTTGTTGCACAGGTGCTTCTGAGAAAGCTTCTGCACCAAATGGTGATTCACTGCTTGCTTGTTCTGCGACGGCATCCTCAGCTGTTTCAGCTACATCTGCGATGTCATCTTGTTCTGTGACTTCTTCAGTAGCAACTGGTTCTGGAGCTACTTCTTCAGCGACAGGTTCATTAGCTGGTGCTTCTACAGATGCTGCTTGAGCAGCCAAAGCACTTGTATCAAAGTCAGCTGCTTTAGCATCCAAAAATTCTTGGGGGCTAGGCTTACGCCCGTGTACCGACTCAAAGAGTTCAGCCCATTCTGCTTTAGTTGACATAAAAATCTCCTTTTTTCAAGAAATCCAAACAAGAGGCCCCTTCAGCTTAGCGAAGTTTTCTATAGTTAGAATTTAGACACCTATCTCTGATAAGAGCAAGTAGCATGCGTCCTTCCAAAAGTCAGCCCTCACTTTTTAGCCTGAGGCAACCTTTCCCTATATCTAGTCCCATGTTCATTTTCTTGTTGATAGTTCCATTCTACCATATTTAAAGACCTCTGTTAACCGTTTCCCAAAAGGTTTTTTTCTGCTACAATAGTAGGTATAATGCACCAAAGGAGTTATATATGAAAAACATTAAAAAGTACATTCCATTAATTATTGTACTTGTTATCGCAGGCCTAGGTTTTGCCTTTCGTGAGAACATCGCACGCGCCGTTCGTGGAGATGCTTATGTTGATAATAAGATATTCACTAAACAATTAGAAAAAGCCCAAAAATCTGGAAAAGATGCCTTTCCACAGTTGTCAGACAAGGTTGGTAAGGACGAAGCTGAAGTTATCCTCCACACTTCAAAGGGTGATATCACAGTCAAACTCTTCCCTACACTTGCTCCAAAGGCTTCTGAAAACTTCTTGAAACATGCAAAGGACAAATACTATGATGGTCTTACCTTCCACCGTGTCATCAAGGACTTCATGATTCAAAGTGGCGACCCTAAGGGTGACGGTACTGGCGGAGAATCTATCTGGAAGAAAGGTTTCGCTGTTGAGCCTACACCATTCCTCTACAACATCCGTGGCGCACTTGCCATGGCCAATACTGGTGCTAAGAATTCAAACGGCAGCCAATTCTACATTGTTCAAAACAAGGACGATCAAAGCAAGCAACTAGGAAATGCTGGCTATCCAAAACCTATCATTGACGCCTACAAAAAAGGTGGTTACCCAGCTGGTGATACCAAATATACTGTCTTTGGACAAGTCATCAAAGGCATGGATGTCGTTGATACCATCGCTAACCTTGAAGTCGATGACAACAGTAAACCAAAAGAGAATGTAACGGTTAATTCCGTTGAAGTCGTTAAAGACTACAAATTCAAATAAACAAAAATCCGAGAAGTTGATTCTCGGATTTCTTTTTTATTTAACAGCGGTAAGGAGATAATCACCAGTGTTAACACGAGCTTCTTTAGTCGTTAAGACATCATCAAAGTCAGCCGTATTGGTCACAATGACTGGTGTGATGACTGGTAATTTTGCCTCTCGGATAGTTGCTAGGTCAAATTCGATAAGTTTTTGTCCTGCTTCTACAACTTCACCTGCTTCCACATAGGTCTTGAATCCTTTACCAGCAAGAGAAACAGTGTCCATACCAATATGAATGAGAAGCTCTGCACCATTTTCAGTTGTCAAACCAATCGCATGACCAGTAGGGAAGACTAAATTAACCGTTGCCTTAGCTGGTGCGACCACTACCCCATCGGTAGGGTCAATAGCGATACCCTTACCCATAGCTCCTGAGGCAAAGACTTGGTCAGGAACTTGGTCAAGTGGGACAATATTCCCGATAAGTGGGCTCGCAATAATTTCTTGTTGAATTTCCTTAGGAGCAGGTGCAGCTTCTTCAGCTTTTTCCTCAACCTTAGCTGCCCCACCACCGTAAAGAGTTGGTACTGGTGCAAAGAGTTGGATAAGGAAGGATACAAGAGCACCCACAATGGCAATAATAATGGCAAAGATAACTTTAGAAAGGTTACCGTCAGGCCCAATAAGGCTTGGGAAGACAAATACACCCAGACCACCCATTGAATACATCTTAATATCTAAGGCCATCATGGCAGCCCCCATAAGTCCTGAAACACCACATGAAATGTAGAATGGCGTTTTCATTGGAAGGGTTACCCCATAGATAGCAGGTTCTGTCACCCCAAAAATAGATGAAATGAAGGCTGGCATAGAGATGGTACGGACTTTTTCTTCTTTCGTCTTAAGCATGATAGCCCCCAATACACCTGTTTGCGTGAAACATGGAAGGATAGCTGCTGAAAGAATCGTAGAACTTCCGTTTGTTGCCACATCTAAGATAGCAAGGGGAACAAGCGCCCAGTGCATTCCGAACATAACCAAGACTTGCCATAGGATACCAAGTACAAGACCAAAGACAATCGGACTAAAGTTCATGATTGCTTGGAAAAGACTTGTCAATCCATCAGAGAAAGCATTGGCAATTGGTCCCACCACCAAGAATGTTAATGGTACCGTAATGAGCAATGTAAAGAAAGGTACTACGAAGACTTTAATGACATCTGGAGTAATCTTAGTAAAGAATTTTTGAATGTAAGAAGCCACCCAGATTGCCAAGATAGAAGGCATTACTGTTGAGAGGTAACCCCCTGCAGGAAGCGTAAACGGAATAACCCCTAGAACATGACCTTGACCTGCCTTTTGAAGAGCTGTCACTAGCGTAGCAATATCAGGATAAACAAGTGCTCCTGCAACCGCAATAGCTGTAAACTCATTAACCTTGAAACGACGAGCTGATGTCAAGGCAATCAAGATTGGCAAGAACTGGAAGAAACCATCCCCCGCTGCATTCAAGATAACATACATAGGACTTGTCGCAGCTGACAGGCCACATGCCGCCATGATAGCGACTACCCCTTTGATAATCCCGGCCGCAGCCAATGGACCAAGGAAAGGTTGGAAAATACTTGATACCAAAGATACAAAGCGGTCAAAGAGATTACCCTTTGGTGCATCTCCCTCATCAAGATCAAGACTTCCACCTGCTGGAAGACCACCAACCTGGAGGACCTCCGCATAAACATCAGGCACATGGTTACCGATAACTACCTGATATTGTCCACCTGCCTTAACAACAGTAACAACGCCGTCACGGTTCTTAAGGTAGTCATCATCTGCTTTAGATTCATCTTTCAAATCAAAGCGCAAACGTGTCACACAGTGTTTCAAGTTATTGACATTTTCCTTGCCACCAACGTGTTTGATAATGTCCTCAGCTAATTCAGTATATTTAGCCATAGGGGCTCCTTTCTTGTCTAGGATCCTAGTTTTCTTTGAGGCTTTTTCAACGAAAAAAACCTAAATAAATACCAAGAACCAATTGGGATGAGCATACACTACTCCCATTAGTTTTTCGTATTTATCTAGGTTTTGCCTGCTGACCAGTAACAATCCTTTTGCTATGGTTCTATCTTATCAGAGTCCAAACATTTTTGCAAGCCCTTACATAATTGTTTTTTGTTTTTCGAGGTAAATTCTTGACCAAGAGTATAAGTCATGATAAACTATTGTTAGTTTATAAACTAACAGAAAGAGAGTTACACGATGAAAACAAGAGCAATTATTGAATTTAAAGATACATACGCTAGCATGGAATGCCACAAGCTTGGTTACCAAACCAAGGAAACTGCCTTGGCTATTATTTCCCCTACTGGACATATTCTATCAAGTACACCGCTTTTCAGAAAGGCATATGGTTCGAACACTGCTCACATCGACCAGCTTCCTTTCAATATAGATAATCTCAGTATCACAGCAAAAGGTCTCAGTAAGAAAGCCAAAGCCAACTTGGAAGATTGGATTGCCCATACTATCATTCTTCCAATGGACTATGATAAGTACTTTACTAAGCATCTAGAACTTTTGCACCTCCTAGCAGAATCACCTATCGTTGAGTCTGTCCAAGCCTTGACTTATAAGACAGTTAAAATCCATTTTTCTGAAGCACTCAATGATGAGCATATTCGTCAACTACAAGGGTTTATTCTTGCTCAGGCAGGTATTTATAGCTATATTGGGACATCTACAGTTTCAGACCGAAATGCCTACCAGGCTCTTGAATGGGCTAAACTTGATGTTAATGGTCGTTCACACAACGATCATAAGCCTGCTATTTTTCATCGTAGCAAAGGCCTCTTAGGTGGCTTCTTTCACCACGGAAACCAAGAAAGTATTGCATAACTAATAACTGGGACACCTTGTGTCCTTTTTTTGCAACAAAAAACTCACCATAAAGGTGAGCTAAATTGATTTATTTACTGTGTTTCCAGTTACTATAGATACTAAATACGACAATCCAGATGGCTGCTCCAATAGCTCCGACAACTGTTGACTTTTGCAAGAAGAGACAAACAAAGACGAAGATGAAGAAAAGGATAGTCAATGGATTGAGAATCTTGTAGGCTGGCATAAGGAAGCCATCTGCCATGAACTCTTGAGATTTACGGTACTTGAGATGAGCAAGCATGGTCAAGATATAGATAGCGATGTAGACCCCTGATGATGATGCGGTAATCAAAGCAAAGGCATCAGATACACCAGGCAAGACATTGATGAAGGCTGAAACACATACCACAATGGCTGAAACAATGATGGCACGTGAAGGAATACCATTACGTGACAAAGTATCTAGCTTCAAAGCTTTCATGACTTTACTATTTGGTGTTTCCTTAGCAATTTGGAAGAGGTGACGACCTGTAGAGTAAAGTGTTGAGTTCAATGATGAAGCCGCTGCTGTCAAGACAACAAAGTTAATGAAGGCTGCTGCCCACTTGATACCAGCCATTTGGAAGACCGTTACGAACGGTGATTCATTAACTGGAAGTTTTTGCCATGGGAAGATAGCCATGAGGGCAATGAGGGCACCCACATAGAAGATGACAATACGAATCGGAATCTCCTTTATTGCCTTTGGTAAGACCTTACGTGGATTCGCTGTCTCAGAAGTTGTAATCCCTACAAATTCGATGGCTTGATAGGCAAAGAAGACCATTTGGAAGGTCATAACAAAGCTTACCCAACCTTTAGGAAACATCTGGAAGCCGTGTGTAATATTGGCAAGGCTAGCATGTCCAGCAGGCGTTTCAAAGTTGGTTGCTACCATGAAGATACCTGTTGCGATAAGAGCAAGAATGGTGATAATCTTGATCATCCCAAACCAAAACTCAACTTCCCCGAAAATCTTAACCGCAATCAGGTTAACCGAGCTCAGGATAAGCAAGAAGATAATCTGAATCTGCCAGGCAGGCCAACTTGGGAACCAATATTGGACATAAGTTGATACGGCCGTAATTTCTGCCATTCCAAGGAAAATAAGTGATACCCAGTAAGACCAACCCGAGAAGAATCCCCAGCCCTTACCAAGGTATTTGGTAATAAAGTTGATAAAGGTGTGCTGGTCAGGATCCATATAGAGCATCTCACCGATTGCTCGCATCATAAGATACATGAAGATACCAGTTAGTATATATACTAAGATGATTGAAGGTCCTGTTAGGGAGAGAGAACGCCCTGCCCCGAGGAAGAGACCTGTACCAATCGTACCAGCGATGGCAATCAGCTGGACGTGACGGTTTTGAAGACCACGTACCATCCCATTCTCAGTCTGGTTGTCGTCGTCTTTATGATGTTGCTTTTGCGACATTTTTTTCACTCCAATTCTATTGAGCACGACTCATTGAATCATGCCATTTTTTAACATAACTTATATTTTACCATTTTTGAAATAATTGGTCAATTTTTATACAGAATATTCAGAATTTTATACTTCAAAACAAGGGCTTGGAAAACTTCCAAACCCTTGTTCATCGTTATTATGATTCAGGATCATCGAGACTACGGCCATGCAAACCTTTTTCACGTTGTATTTGACGTAGTTTTTCAGGTGTCACATCGTTACCCTCTTCGTCAACCACTTTAATTCCTTCGATATGGTGACGAACTGAGCGACGATAGCCCTCAATGTATTCTTCACGAAGTTTTGCTTGCTCCACTGCTTCTTCTGGAGTCAAGCCTTCTGTTTTTTTCTTTTTGGCAAGCTCATTGATACGAGCAATTTTTTCAGGTGTCATAATAAAACCTACCTTCTACCTGTCATCAGTAATTATTTTGTGTTCAATTGGTTGAAAGCTGCAACAGCGTTGGCTTTAGCTACAAGACCTGCAAGAAGGGCCAAACGGTTGTTTTTAACTGCCTCATCTTCTGCCATAACCATAGTATTGTCAAAGAAAGCATCAATGACTGGGCTAAGAGCAAAGAGTTGAGCCAATTTGTCACTAGCTGAACCAGTCAACTCTAGCTCTTCAATCGCTTTAGCAAGAGCTTTTTCTTGATCATTTTCAAAGAGACTAGCATCGACTGCTACTGAAGCATCTGCTTTTTCTGCCAAGTTGAAGGCACGAGAGAGTGATTCAACAGCTGCTTTGTAACCATCAGCCTTAGCAGCTTCTGAGAGGGCATTAGCTGCTTCAAGCATATCAGCCACGACAAAGTTTGAACCAGCAAGAACGGCTTCTTTGATATCTTTTGGTGTGCGTCCCATCATCTTGTCCACACGCGCTTTGATGAAGTTGATGACTTCTGCTTGATTGTCATATGAAAGACTATCAAATGAAAGGGCGTAAAGGCTGTCGATCAACTCATCCATAGGGATATGCCAGCCAAAGGCATCCAAGATACGAACAATCCCTTGTGTTGCACGACGAAGCGCATAAGGGTCATTGGAACCTGATGGAATCAAGCCAACTGAGAAGAATGAAAGGAGGGTATCCAATTTATCTGCAAGCGCAAGGATAGCACCAACCTTAGTCTCTGGAAGGGCTCCGTCTGCTGAATCAGGAAGGTAGTGCTCACGGATAGCTGTCGCAACCGCAGCATCTTCACCTGCAAGGAGGGCGTATTTTTCACCCATAATCCCTTGCAATTCATCAAACTCTCCGACCATACCCGTCAAGAGGTCAAATTTGTAGATTTCAGCTGCACGAGCGACGGCTGCCGTTTCTTCTGCAGTCAAACCAGCTTGCTCAGCCAATGACGCTGCAATAACACCAGCACGGGCCATGTGTTCTGAAAGAGAACCAATTTTTTCATGGAAGGTTACGTTCGCCAATTTAGCAACGAGGTCTCCAATCTTAAGTTTTTGGTCTTCACGCCAGAAGAATTCACCATCTTCAAGACGTGCAACCAATACTTTTTCATTTCCTCGGATAACATTTTCCAAATGCTCAGCGTTACCATTACGGACTGAGATGAAGTTTGGTTTAAGTTTACCATCAAGGTCACGTACAACAAAGTAACGTTGGTGCGTTTCCATTGAGGTCACCAAAACTTCTTCTGGAACATCCAAATACTTAGTATCAAAACTTCCCATGAAGGCAGTTGGGTATTCGACCAAGTTCAAGACTTCATTCAAAAGTCCTTCTTCGATTTGAACTTGAACACCTTGTTCTGCTTCGATAGCTTTGATTTGCTCACGAATCATGTTTTCACGTTCTTTGCTATCCGCAATCACGTAAACGGTACGAAGGTCTTCTTCATAAGAATCCGCATTGGTGATTTCCACTTCATGTCCAAGGAAACGGTGTCCACGGCTCACACGACCTGACTTGATATCCAAGAAATCAAGGTCAAGCGCTTCGTCGCCCAAAAGAACTGTCAAGGTGTGAACTGGGCGAATGTATTCAAATGTGTTGTTAGCCCAGTGCATGCTGACAGGGAAGGTCAATGAAGCAAGTACTTCTGGAACGCCAGCCAAGACTTCTTTAGCTGGTTTTCCAGCTTCATGCTTAGTGACATAAACGTACTCTTCACCTTTGACTTCACGGAATTCGATATCATCAACAGTCAAACCTTTCCCACGGACGAATCCTTGAGCCGCTTTTGAGAAGTTTCCATCTGCATCCAAGGCGATTTTCTTAGAAGGTCCTTTAAAATCTTCGGTCAAATCAGATTGTTGATCAGCCAAACCAATCACACGGACTGCCAAACGACGTGGTGTTGAGAAGGTTTGAATGCTTTCGTATGAAAGACGGTTGTCATCCAAGAAGGCTGCCATTTTCTCACCGAGTTGTTTTTCACTTGGTGTGACAACGTAGGCTGGCAACTCTTCAAGTCCAAGTTCTACTAATAAGTTTTTTGTCATGTTTTTTCCTTTACAAAATTCTTCTTGTTGATAGGCACCTTAGGTACTGGGGACGTTGCTAACTAACTTTGTGAGGCTGTAGGGAAATCTTCTGTCTTCTCCACATCGATTTCCAATAGTCTCATCAAAGTGGATTTAGCCAACTGATTTTTGAACCTAACGTTTCAAAAATCCCCATATACCAGTACGGCGGTGCCTATCCCTTTAGCAAGTCTTCGACTTGCCTCTGGGTAGCCATGTGGGCTCACTTTGTTTGCCCATTTTCCATTCTTATAACTCTTTTTTATTCTTCCTCTTCTGCTAGGAGTTTTGCGCGTGTGGCTTCGTCGAGAAGTGGGTAACCAAGTTTCTTACGTTCTGCAACAAAGGTTTTGGCTACGACACGGGCTAAGTTACGGATGCGGGCAATATAACCGGCACGTTCTGTAACGGATACAGCACCACGAGCGTCAAGCAAGTTGAAGGTGTGTGAACATTTCAAAACGTAGTCATAGGCTGGGTGAACAAGGCCCAATTCCAAAGCACGTCCTGCTTCTTTTTCAAATTTTTCGAAGTTTTCAAGAAGCATATCTTGGTCAGAAACTTCAAAGCTGTATTTTGAGTGCTCGTATTCTGGTTGAAGGAAGATTTCTCCGTATTTAACGCCTGGAGCCCACTCGATGTCGTAAACAGAATCTACTTCTTGGATGTAAGAAGCCAAACGTTCCAATCCGTAAGTGACCTCAGAAGTTACTGGACCAGTTGCCAATCCACCAACTTGTTGGAAGTAGGTGAACTGAGTGATTTCCATACCGTCAAGCCAAACTTCCCAACCAAGACCAGCTGAACCAGTTGATGGGTTTTCCCAGTTATCTTCAACGAAACGGATATCGTGTTCCAAAGGATTGATACCCAATTTTTCCAATGACTCAAGGTAGAGTTCTTGGATGTTTGATGGTGATGGTTTCATAACCACTTGGAATTGGTGGTGTTGGTAAAGACGGTTTGGGTTTTCCCCGTAACGACCATCCGCTGGACGACGAGATGGCTCTACATAAGCCGCATTCCATGGCTCAGGACCAATGGCACGAAGGAAAGTGTAAGGACTCATGGTTCCCGCACCTTTTTCATTATCATAAGCCTGCATGAGCATACAACCCTGGTCATTCCAGTATTGTTGCAAAGTCAAAATAATTTCTTGAAATGTTAATTTCTTAGACATTAAATACTCCTTGATTTAAATGATTTCTTGCGACACGAGTCTGCCTCGTCGATTTTACGAGGCAAGACGAGTTAGTACTGCGTTTAGCTCAGGCACCCTAGTGCTGAGCGTGGGGCAGTCCGACTATAAGGAGGTCTCTACCACTGACGCAGTGGAAAGTCAATTTTTTAGACATTATTTACTCCTTATTCATAAAGTTTCTTGTGACTCAGGATACAAAAAGAACCGTGTCTCTGCTCCTAAGTCAAACGACCTAGGGGCGTCAGAAACGCGGTTCCACCCTAATTTATTACTTCATTTTATCTGTTTGTCTTCAGCTATTTGCTGAGAGAAAGCGCCACTTGCCTACTTTGCTCTACTTGGCTTCCACTGTCCCAAGCTCGCTAGAAAAACGCCATAAGCCCTTCTTTCTTGTCAGTATTATAGCAGAAATAGAGAAACTTGTAAAATAAAATTCTAATCCTTCTTACTAATCCCCATTTCCTGACAAACATGTGCATGGGAGTCTTCATGGAGAATATCATTATCAAGAATTGAGGCTTCTCGAAGTTCTTCGGCCTTTTTCTTGTCCCGATGGGTCAAGTCTTGATTGGGATCATAAGCTTTCTCAACGATAGACAAGAGATGATTTCGAATTTCCTTTTCCTTACGAATCTTAGCTTTTTTGCGGTAGCTAGCCACAACCAGCACGATCAACATCAGCATCCCCAGATAACCGATAATAGGATACATAATCGCTACCAGTTGACGGAAGCCCATGAAGGAAATAGCAAAACCAGCAAGGGCAAATGCAGCCACGAAGAACTTGAAGCGTTTCTCACTACCTGCTGAAAAGCGTTTACCAAGGGCATAGTAGAGACTAAAGACGGTATTAAAAATCAAGCCAAAGATAACTAAGGCGTAGAGCGTCGCAAAGATAGGATTCACTTCCTTAGCAATAGCCAACATAGGAACATCTGAGCTAGCAATCTTATCACTGTTAGCAAAGAGGATCAAGGTTGTGACGAAGAAAATCACACCAACCATAAATCCTCCCCAGGCTCCACTCTTTTCGGCTTCATTGATTTTGAGAATAGAGCCACCCATGACAAAGGCCATGGCTATGGCTGACATGACACAAACGGCAAAATAATTAACCACAGACAGCCAAATACTTGGGAAGGGAGATTGAATGGTTTGCGACACCTTATCCATCTCAGCAAAATCCCAATGACGTCCTAAAACATTGGTCACGAATATCATGGCAATCATAACCAAAATCATAGGGGTAAAAACTCCAATAACACCTATGATTTTTTTGAAATCTAGGAAACTCACAAAGATTGTCAGAGCTGTACACAGGAAGGCACCTACCCAAATCGGAAAGCCGAACTGTTGGTTTAGGTTAGCCCCTGCCCCCGCTGTCATAACAAAGCCAAACAGGAAACAAGTGATAATCAAAGCGATATCCAAAATACGGTAGATAACAGGATGACTGATTTCTGCCAGGACTACTGAGTGATTGTCTGAGCGATAATAACTTCCCAGAGCAATCATGAGTCGCCCAAAGCCAACATGCAAGATTCCTAGAACTATGACACCTATCAGTCCCCAGGCTCCAAAACTAACAAAATACTGTAAGAGGTCCTGTCCTGAAGATACCCCTGCACCAATCATTACACCAACATAGGCCAGGGCAATGCTCCAAATACGTTTTGACATATTACCTCCTGTAAAATACAAAGTATTTCTATTTTACACTACTCTAACACCTTTGTAAAAATCAATAAAAAACAGCACCTTCATAAGAAAGTGCTACTCATACTCTTATTTTTCCCAACCTTTTCGTCCATCAACAAAGGTTGCCTGTAATTCCAAGGAGTCATCTAATACAATAAAATCAGCTGGTAAACCTGCTTTTAGGCTTCCGCAAGTATTTTCAAGCCCAACCGATTTAGCTGGAACACTAGTGGCCATTTGTAAGGCTTGAGCAACTGTCACAAGTCCCCAATCAACCACATGTTTGACACCGTCTTTAAGTTGTAAGATAGATCCAGCTAGATTACCACCTTCTTTGAGGCGGGCGGTACCATTTTCAACAATAACAGGAAGTTCGCCTAACATATAGTCGCCGTCCGGACAGCCTCCCGCTGACATACAGTCTGTAATTAGGGCAACTCCTTGAGGTGTCTTTTGCTTGATAAGAACCTTACAAGCTGCAGGGACCACGTGATGACCATCTGCAATCAGTTCACCAATAGTTTCAGGACTATCGAAGGCTGCACCAACCATACCTGGCTCACGGTGGGTAAAGCCACGCATCCCGTTGTAGACGTGAACCCAAACGGACGCCCCGGCTTCCACTGCTGCCATGGCTTCTTCATATGTGGCATTGGAATGACCTAGAGCAATAGTCACGCCTTGCTTGGTTGCTTCTTGGATAAATTCAGCTACTCCCTCACGTTCAGGGGCAAGAGCCAATTTAATCAGTTTTCCTTGAGCCGCCTCCTGCCATTCCTTCAATTGTTCCACACTTGGATTGCCCATATACTTAGGATTTTGAGCTCCCTTGTAGGTTTCAGTGAAATAAGGTCCTTCAAAGAAGAGCCCTTGAATTTTGGCACCAGTCTCCTTACCAACCGTATTAGCTGTTGTTTGGCAAATAGCCTTCAACTCTTCAAATGGCGCTGTTAAAGCTGTCGGTAAGAAGGAGGTCACACCTGCTGAAAGCAAGGCCTGACTCATGCCTAGAAGACTTTCCTCAGAATTATCCATGACATCATAACCCGCAAATCCATGAATGTGAGTATCTACAAGACCCGGAGAAATCTGATAATCACTGTAATCTAGCACCTCTGCACCTTCTGGTACATTTTCCGTCCAGTCACCAAAACGGCTATCCTCAACCGCTAGGTAGCCACCTTCCTTGATTTTATGTTCAAAATAAAAACGTTTGGCTGAAATATAATAGGTCATAGGACCACCTCTCATCATTTTTCTATGTTTTTAATACGCTTTCATTATAACAAAAAAGCCGAGAAATTTTCTCGACTTTCTCTATTAAATCACACCTTCTGTAACCTTTTCAACAAGGTTAATCGCATGGTCTGCGATACGTGTGTAATGTGAGAGGTAATCAACATAGTTGATACCTGCTTGCGCAGTACACTCACCATTGTTAAGACGTTTGGTATGTATTTTACGCAATTGTTTTTCAAGTTTTTCCAACTCTTCATGGCGAAGGATGACTTGACCTGCAAGTACCTTATCGTCATCTACAACAACACGAATACTATCAAGGGCGATACGGTGAGTACGGTTGTAAACATCCGCAAGCTCAGCCTTGGCAGTATCAGAAAATTCAATTCCCTTATTATGAATGTGTTGTGAAAGGTTTGCACTTGCAACTGCAAGGTCACCAATACGCTCCAAGTCACGAACAGAGTCAAGCACACTTGCCAACACTTCATTTTCAGAAACGCTTAGAGATTCGTTAGAGATGTCAATCAAATAAGTTGTCAACTCTTCATCAATACTATTAACTGCTGTTTCATACTTCTCAACCTTATCGAAGTATTTTTCATCTCCCTTAGCAAAGAAAGCATAGGAAGCTTCCAAAGACTGGATGGCGTACGATGCCAAGTGCACCAATTCTTTCTTAGCATTACCAAGGGCGATAGCTGGTGCTTGTGTGATAAGCAAACGGTCCAAGTAGAGTGCTTCGTACTTGTTAATCTCATCTTCACCAGGAATAATCTTAGTCACAAGGTAAGCCAAGAGTCCGATGAATGGGAATTGAACAATAGTATTTGCGATGTTAAAAGTACCGTGAGCAAAGGCGATAGTCATCTCAGGTGTCAAACCCAGCACAGACTTAAACCATTGAATCAAGGCTGTGAATGGTACCAAGAGAATCAAACACAAGACCGTCCCAATGACGTTGAACAGTACGTGAGCCCCTGCCACACGTTTAGCTGCAATGTTTGAACCAAGAGCAGCTAGAACCGCTGTGATAGTCGTCCCGATATTATCCCCAAAGAGGATTGGAAGGGCACCTTGCAGGTCAAGCAAACCACCTGAATAGAGACTCTGAAGAATACCGATGGTCGCTGCTGACGACTGAATCAACATGGTCAAGCCAGCACCGATGATAACCCCCATGACTGGGCGATCACCCAAGGTTGCCAGGTAATCCTTAAAGACTGTAACTGACTTCAAAGGCTCAACCGCATCTCCCATAAGGTTAAGGGCAAAGAAAATCCCCCCTACACCAAACAAGATACGACCTAGGTTATTGAGCTTCTTATTGCTTGTAAAGAAGAGAAGCGCAGCTCCCAGGAAAATCACTGGAAGGGCATAGTCACCAAGCTTGAAACCAATCATGAAGGAAGTTACGGTTGTCCCGATGTTTGCCCCCATGACAATACCAATAGCCTGACGAAGACTTAAAAGCCCTGCCGAAACCAGACCGACGACAATAACGGTAACCCCTGAACTCGACTGAATCAAGGCCGTCATGACAATACCAATCAAAACCCCTAAAAACGGGTTACTGGTATACTTATCGATGTAAAAACGCAACTTATCTCCGGCTGCTTGTTGAAGACCATCTCCCATGTACTTGATACTAAAAAGGAAAAGCCCCAAACCACCGAGGAAAGAAAACGCAATATCTTGCCAATTTACTGACACATTTTTGTCCTCATTATTTAAAATTTTTCGGTAAAACCGACCTTTCTATTGTATCGATTTATTAGGGAATAAACAAGGCTTTTCCACAAAATAATAGAAAGATCAGAAGAAAATCTGACCTTTCTAGATATCTCAATTAATCCACTTGAACATAACGGCGAACACCACTATAGCTGATGTAAGAAATCCAACTATGACCATCTTGAGTAACCTTCATATCAAAGTTAATCTGATCACCTGCTTCTAAGTAAAATTCAACTGGAGCCTTATCACTAGGAGTATTTTTGACAGCCGTACGTTTGGTAAGCTTGTAGCTGCCAGATTCTGCTATACCACCATCAATTGGAAGTTGATTGTCAGTAACTGTCACGTCTTTAGGTAGCGTCATATTATCTGATTCTTTTAAGTAGACCTTTGTTCCTCCAGTACTGGTTACTTGAATGGTATCTTGTTCGTAGCTTGGACCAGAAATAGCTGCTTTTTTAGAGACAAAGCTAATATCTCCAACGATACCAGAGGTGTCCCCCCTATCTCTTGAGAGGGTAGCATCATACTTACCTGAGCCCTCTTGATAATCATCTTTCGGGTGTACATAATTATGAACTGTCGCTTGGCCTTGTGCAGTTATATCTCCTACTAGGCTAGTATTGTCAAAGACCAAACGACTGCCATCACTAGACTTCCAAGTTCCGGCAATACTATCAAACTGACCACGCGCTACCGCACTCACATCCATATCTACAGTGGTCACTTGCGTATCCGTTTTAGCTTGAGCTTGGCTGCTAGATTGACTACTTGAAGCTTGACTATCACTTGAGCTCTTTGGCGCTTGGGATTGACTGGCTGAAGACTGACTCTCGTTTGAAGATTTAGGAGCCTGTGACTGACTGCTTGAGGGAACTGATGAACTATTTGAAGATGATGACTGAGTCTGACTACTGCTTGAACTTGGTGCAGAAGACTTTTTACTATTTGGTGCACTTGAAGATTCAGTATTTGAACCAGAAGACTCCTTGACTTTAGCACTAGGCTTGCTGGTCTTACCACTATCTTTATTGGATGATTTAACTCTACTTGATGAGGTCACCTGGCTACTCTTAGGCGTCTTATCTGCTGAACTCGATTCCTTATGGCTGGAACAGGCCGTCAACAAAGCCATTGAGGAAAGGGTAACCATGGAAAGCACGATTGCTTGGGAAAATTTGTTTTTCATAATTATTTCCTCATTTCTAGTCTATCGTAAAAAGTAAAGATAGGACCTATGTCACAAGGCAACATCGGGTTCTCTCTACTTTTAAGGAACAATCTTTTCTACACTTTTATTATATCACTTTCTAATGTAAACGCTAACATATTAGGGCTGTAAATTCTAAAAAAGAGATGAAAATCTCTTGAATCCTTGTGATATAATGGAGACAAAAATTGAAAGTTATATCATGACAATCTATCTTCTAGCACAAGTATTCTCAGCCATCGGTGCCCTATGTGTCGCCATATCTTCTTTTGCAAAATCAAAACATAAAATGCTGGTCTGGCAAATTACCGACTACATTTTTACTGCTATAGCCAACCTCTTATTGGGGGGCTATACCGGTGCTTTAACCATTAGTATTTCCATCATTCGTAATAGCTTGATGGTCAAAAAGAAGATGACCAAGGCTATCTTGACCATCCTTATCATTATTCAAATCATTGTAGGAACCTATCTCAATCAACTTGGACTTATTGGCTATCTGCCAATCATCTCTTCAGTCTCTTATAGTTTAGCCATTGCCATCACACGAAACCTTCAGTGGCTTCGCTGGGTCATCATTGAGAATATGTTACTCTGGCTAATTTACGATTTGACCATTAAGGCCTACCCAGCTGCCGTCACTGATGTCACCATCACACTGACTACTCTTGTTGCCATTATTAAAAATCGAAAAACCTTTAGCAGATAGAAGCTAAAGGTCTTTTTCTTATAAAGCCCAAGTACGAATAGCGTGGGCTACGCCTGCCTCGTCATTTGTCAAGGTCACATACTTACACAACTCTTTAATATCGTCACTAGCATTACCCATGGCAACACTTTGACCGACGAATTTAAGCATTTCAAGGTCATTAGCAGCATCACCCAGAGCCATGATTTGATCTGGAGCAATTCCAAGTTTTTCCGCTAAATGCTTAAGTCCACTGGCCTTAGTTGCCCCCTGTGGCATGATTTCAAAGATATAGTCTTGGCTACGAACTGTGCTATAGCTTTGACTAAGTCTATCTTGCACAGCGTTTTGGAAGGCGTCCAAAGGTTCAGAATCAGCCATATACATGGCTTGGAAAATCACTTGGCCTTCCACAAAGATCTCTTCCAAACTTCTAGCCTTCGCTTCTGTGAAAACAGTGCTAGCATCATATGCTACTAGCTCAGGCACTTCATCGCCCACAACATAGTAAGTCTTCTCACCAGTAAAGGTTAGAGCCACCTCTGGAAAGCCTTCGCAAGCCTGCAAGAGTTCTTCCATCTCAGAGCGAGATAAACTTTCATATTGAAGCAAGTTCCAATTTTTTGTCTCATAAGTTGAACAACCATTGTTCATGATAATGTACTCTTCTTCACTCAGTCCTAATTTCTCAAAATGGGGAAGAATACCTGAACGTGGGCGTCCTGTACAAAGGACAATTTTGATACCTGCCGCAGCTGCTTCTTGAATAGCCTTAATATTCTCTACAGGAATCTCTTTTTGGCTATTTAAGAGCGTCCCGTCCATGTCAATTGCAATGAGTTTCACTTGGTTCTGATTCATTTTACTCTCCTTCGACCCTAATAAGTGTCATAAATGGTTAACTGGTATTGTTCAATGATGCTGTTTAATTTGTCGCCATAGGTTGTGTCCGTAGCGTAGACCCCTGTTAGGGCAGCTGTCGCATCCTTATAATTCTTAGTATTGGAACGGTGCACCCCTACATAGTAGCTTCCCTCAAGGAAATCCACATAGTCCTGTAAAGAATTTTCCACAGAGCCATAAGAACGAAAAGCCGCATCAATATAGTAAGGATTACCCTTACCATCATCCTCCCAAGTCGGTAGGGTCACACTTTGACCATTGTAATCCCCCTTAATCCCAAAGAAGTTATAGGACGGCTTCTGACTCAAAGTAGATTGTCCAGAGTCGGATTCCAAGATGGCCTGAGCTATCATAACAGATGCATAAAGATCATTTCTAGCTGCCAAATAGCGCGACGTCTCTCCAATCTCGGCAATAAAAGCAACTGTCCTCTCATCTGTAGATGTCATGTTCTTTTCCATAGTCAACTTTGGAAAATTTAAACTAGCTAGGAGTCCCAATAAGGCAAATAGGCCAATAAAAATCAGACTCCACTTTTGGAAAAATTTAGGAAAGAGCAAGAAAGACTTCTGTTTCTTTTTAGTTTTCTTAGGTCTAGCTTTAGACTTACTTTTCTTTTTTCCTTTTGCCAATTGGTCACCCCCTCAATCATACTAACTCCTCTAAGTATATCAAAATTCACTAAAAAAGACCCAAACCAACCGGTTTAAGCCTTCATTATATTAAATGGCGTCTCCACCACGTTCACCAGTACGAATGCGGATAACATCATCAATAGGAACAATAAAAATCTTCCCATCACCAACTTCTCCTGTCGCCACGGCGCTCCGAATGGCATCAACAACTTCGTCAACCGCCATATCCTTAACTACAATTTCAACCTTAACCTTAGCTAATAAGGTAGGAACAATGCGCTGTCCACGAACAAACTCTGCAAAGCCACGTTGATTACCATAACCCAGAACTTGACTTACAGTCATCCCCTTGGCCAAACCACTACCAGTCAAGGCATTTTTCAAATCTTCCAATTTATCCGAACGAATAATCGCTTCTACTTTTTTCATCTGTATTCTCCTACGAATCTAAGCCCATAAAGGTTGGATAGGCTGTTTCCTTGTGTTCACAGTCATCAAGACCAATAGCTTCATCACGGTCACTAACACGCAAAGGCATATAATGAGCAATTACTTTAATAATACCATAGGTCACAAGAGCAGACCAAATAGCTGTAAAGATAATAGCTAAAATAGTCACTATAAACAGATGCGCCTTTCCATAGATCAAACCAATATTAGCCTTATCTAGAGCTAAATCTGGTGTCGTAAAAATCGCAGTAGCCAAACCACCAAAGATTCCTCCAACGCCGTGGCAACCAAAAGCATCCAAAGCATCATCATAGGCAAAACGTTTCTTCAAGACAGAAATAGCATAAAAACAAATCGGACTAACCATAAGACCAATTAGAATCGCACTCCAAATTGAAACAAAACCAGCCCCAGGTGTGATTGCAACCAGACCTGCCACCAAACCGGTTGAACCACCAACCAAGGATGGATGTCCTGTGACATGTTTTTCAATTGCCAACCATGAAAACATGGCTGCAGCTGCTGAAACATGGGTGGTCACTAGCGCGTGAACTGCCAAGCCATTAGCAGCCAAGGCTGATCCTGCATTAAAGCCAAACCAACCAAACCATAAGAGACCCGCTCCCAATAGAACAAAAGGAACATTATGAGGACGGTGTTCTAAAATGGCAAAATCACGACGTTTACCAACAACGATTGCCAGAACCAAGGCCGATACACCAGAGGTAATATGAACCACATCACCACCTGCGAAGTCAATCGTCCCCCATTTAGCAAGGAGCCCTTCGTCCCAAACCATATGTGCAAATGGATAGTAGACAAGAAGTAACCAAAAGACAACAAAAATGGCTAAAGGCGTAAAGCGCATCCTTCCTACTACTGAACCCGTCAAAATCGCCACACAGATAATCGAAAACATCATCTGAAAAGCAGCAAACAGCATATCAGGAATGGTTAGACCACGACTTGAAGCCGTTTCAGACACGCCATTTAAAAAAAGGTGACTGAAATTACCGAAGAAGTTCCCATGACCGCCAAAAGAAAGCGAGTAGCCAGCAACAATCCACAAGAGGGAAGCTATAGCTAAGGGAAGAACAGACATCATCATGGTATTGATAACATTCTTACGACGTCCAAGCCCACCATAGAAGAAGGCCAAGGCCGGTGTCATCAAACAAACCATGGCTGAACAAATCAATATAAAGGCACTGCTACCTGTATCCATGAAACCACTCCAATGCGTAAATTATTTTATGTCAGATAATATAACACAAAATTACGAGGCATACAAGTTTATTTGCGGAATTTTTTGATAATTCTTTCTTTTCTAACATCTTATGTTGCCACAAAAAAAAGAGCCTCTTAAACCCCATGAAAAAGGTTATAAAGCTCTTGTCTGTTCATTTTTCGCTCTTTAGCAACGGTTTTTATAGCCTGATTAGGTTTCATTCCAGAGGCAATTAAAGCTTCTATAGCCTCTACCGGGGTAACATTTGATGTTAGATTTTCTTCCTTATCATTTTCAGAAGCTCCAGCCACAATCAGTAAACATTCACCCTTGAGAGGATTACTAGCAATATAATCTAAAACTTCTGAAATAGATCCTCGTTGGTACTCTTCATAAAGCTTGGTCAATTCTCGAACTAAAGTTACTTGACGGTTGCCATAGACCTCATGCATATTTTCAAGAGTATCCGCCACACGGTAAGGTGACTCGTAAAAAATCTGTGTCTCAGGATAAGATACTTTTTCTTTAAAGAAATCAATCTGCTGTCCTTTTTTACGGGGTAGGAAGCCATAAAAAATATGAGGTTGAGGTGCTAAACCACTGGCAATCAAGGCTGTAATACCAGCCGATGCTCCCGGTAAGGCCACCACTGGAATATCCTCTGCAATGGCAGCTTTGACCAAATCATGCCCAGGATCCGAAATAGAAGGCATCCCCGCATCAGAAACCTGAGCCAAAGAAAGACCTGACTTCAAGCGCTCCAGTAAATCTGGAATTTTCTCATAAGCATTGTGCTCATGAAAAGAATACTGCTTCGTTTCAATCTCAAAATGCTTGAGCAAGAGACCCGTATTGCGCGTGTCCTCCGCACAAATAAAATCCACCTCTTTCAGGATTTGCACACTACGAAAAGTCATATCCTGCAAATTCCCAATAGGTGTGGGAACCAGATAGAGGGTACCGTAGCTAGATTGCCCCTTAAAACTCTTTTGAACCTGCATGTTTAGTCTCCGTACAACAATTCTGCACAGAAGCCACAAGCTTCATTATTATCACGACGTTGGCCGTAAAAATCTGGACAAATATGGAATCCATCATCATAAATAGCCTCGAGGTTCACCTTACCATGAGACATTTTAGTCCCTGTCTCCTCTTGAACCACTTGACTCAAGTGCTCACGCAACTTGTCGTTTTCCAACTTGAGGGCCGTATTTTCATCAAGAATCCCTGAGAAGTTCGCCTTAATTGCTTCCACTTCTGCCAACATCGACATCAAATTTTGTGATAATTCCTCGAATTTATCATACAATTCACGCTTTTCCATTTAGCTGAACTTCCTCCACTCCATAAGTTAGGGGCGCACGCCCTTTTTCAAATACAACCTTAATGGTCCCTGCAATTACATCAATGGCAACGACCTGACCTGTGCCATCCTTGGTTTCAATGTCATCACCCAAGTCAGGATAACTAGCCTTGCTATCTCGGTAAAAGTCATCTTCATAACTGAGACAACACATAAGTCGACCACAGACCCCATTCATCTTACCAGAATTCAAAGATAAACTCTGATTTTTAGCCATCTTAATCGATACTGGTGGGAATTCACCCAAAAAACTAGAACAACAAAGTGCTCGGCCACAAGGTCCTAGGCCACCATAAATCTTTGATTCCTCACGACTCGAAATTTGGCGCAACTCAATACGTGTCTTAAAGTAAGAAGCCAAATCTTTGAGCAATTGACGAAAATCTACCCGTTTTTCAGCAACAAAACTGATTAGCACATAAGAGCAGTTTAGCGGAAAGACAATGTCAACCACCTTCATTTCTAGCTGATTTTGAGTAATTAAATCAGCTACTACTCCCATACTCTTTTCAGCCTTCAAAAGATTTTCATCATATCTAGCGAAATCTTTCTCTCCTGCCAATCCTTCAACCCGATTCAAATCCGCAGGCAAACTAACCTCAGGAAAATCTGTGTTTTCCATGACAACCTGGGCTAGGCGTTTATCTTTTTTCTCCAAAACGACTACAAAGTCATCTTTGGCATAATTTTTATCAGGAACAACATATTCTACTGCTCCAGTTTCTTCAAATTTTATTCCAATGACTTCTGTCATGATAATACCATATACTCCATCGCATTTTGAAAGCTGACATTAGCTAGCCACATTTTTCGTGCCTCATAAACTAAGCCTAACCATCGTCTTACTTGTGGATTTTGTATATCCTTCCCCAATTGATAAGTTAAAAAAGCCCAGACCATCTCTTGTTCCGACTTTTCACTACACTGGACAGCCAGTTTTGCAACATCCAAATAAAGCAGGTCCTGATTAGATAGCAGGGACTGTGTGAAACGCTCTACTGTATTAATCAGATCAAGAATCCTATTATCCTTAGCTAAGTCTAAAGCCTGAACATCATCTTTGGCAAAATCCGCCAACACTTTGGCTTGTGTCAACAACAAGCCTTCCTTCTGCAGCAATTCTTCCAGATAAGCCCGATTCTTAGGAAAATAAAAGAGTTGAGCTCGACTTTTAATCGTCGGTAACATACGACTATCATCAGCTGTCAAAAGAAAAATATAAATCTGACTTTGAGGTTCTTCAATAAACTTTAATAGACTATTGGCAGCATTGACATGCATCTTATCTGCATCACGAATGATAAACACCTGAGCCTGCCCCTCAAAACTCGATTGACTAAACTCTCTGGTCAACTGACGAATCGTGTCCGTCTTAATAATCTGTCCTTGTGGCTCTACTAATTTAACATCAGAAAAGTCCCCCTGTGCAATCAAGCGACAGGGACGACAATGACCACAAGGTAGACTATTCTCAGGAGTCACACAAAATCGACTCTGTGCTAGCCAAATAGCCATGTCGAGACTTCCAAAATCACCCGAAAACAAATAAGCATGACTCAAACGATTTTCCCTGATAATTTGTGAAAACTCTTCAAATAGTTTGCTTTGACTTTCAGCTAACTTCATCTTGCTCCTTATAAATAGCCTTTAATTACTTTCCAAGCGTCCTCTACAACATCTTCAAAAGCCTGTGAGGCATCGATTAGCTTGATACGTTCTGGTTCAGCCTGTGCTAAATCTAAATAACCTTGACGTACACGCTGATGCAAGTCAAGCTTCTCTAAATCCAACCGATTGACTTCACGTTCACCGCTGGCTGCAATGCGGGCCAAACCAGTCTCAGAATCCACATCAAACAATAGAGTCACATCAGGTTTATGCCCATCAGTCGCATAGGCATTTAACCAGGCAATCTCATCCTGATTCAAGCCACGACCAGTACCTTGATAAGCAACTGATGAATCAATAAAACGATCCATGATGACCATGTTGCCTTTTTCAAGCTCTGGTAAGACCTTCTCAACCAGATGTTGACGGCGAGCCGCAATATAGAGCAAGAGCTCTGTCTTAGCATCCATAGCCGTATTATCCACATCCAAAATAACCTCTCGGATTTGCTCTGCAATAGCCACTCCGCCTGGTTCACGTGTCGTCACGACTTGATCTGGATAAACCTCTCTTAAACGAGGCAAAAGAGCCTCCAAAACTGTAGTCTTTCCAGCACCGTCTGGCCCTTCAATTGAGATTAATAACCCTTTTGACATGATACTTCCTTCTGATTTTTTTCATCTTCTATTTTATCAAATTTTAGCTTAAAAGCACAATCTCAATTGAAATATAGGTTATCTAAAAGGATAAGAAAAAAGATTCCTAAAAATCTCTTTTTACTATCTTAATACTTCTGACCATGCCGATTGCAGGTTTCGAACCTGTGACCTACGCGTTACGAGTGCGTTGCTCTACCAACTGAGCTAAATCGGCTGACACAGTCATTCTAGCACTATGTCCTAAAAAGTCAAGTTCTGTATGAAATTTAGAAAAAAGAACTTGGACGAACCAAGCTCTTTCTTTTCTTACAATGATTTGTAAAGTTGACTTGCATTTTCAACAGTGAAACCATATTCTTTAAAGATACGGTCACCAGGTGCTGAGGCACCCCAAGTATCAATAGTAAGTGTCTTACCTGCAAGACCAACGTATTTGCCCCAACCAAAGCTAGTTCCAGCTTCGATAGCCAAACGTTTTGTCACAGCTGCTGGAAGAACTTCTTCTTTATATGCAACATCTTGTTCATCAAAGAGATTTTGTGATGGCATTGAAACAACACGAACATGCACGCCTTCAGCTTCAAGAGCCGCTTGAGTATCAAGAGACAATTTCACTTCAGAACCAGTCGCAATGATGATACCATCAAGGTCACCTTTAGCTTCTGAGATGATGTAAGCCCCTTTATTGACACCAGTTTCAGCATTTTCAGCTGTACCCTCAAGGACTGGCAAGTTTTGTCGTGTCAAAACTAGCATTGTTGGACGTTCAGTCTCAGCCAAAGCACGTTTCCATGCAGCATTAGTTTCATTACCATCTGCAGGACGGATAACGTTAAGGTTAGGCATTGAACGCACACTTGCCAATTGTTCGATTGGTTCGTGAGTAGGTCCATCTTCACCAACTGCTACTGAGTCGTGTGTCATAACATAAGTTACTGGCAAGTTTTGAAGAGCTGCCATACGTACTGCTGGAAGCAAGTAGTTTGAGAAGACGAAGAAAGTACCACCATAAACACGAGTACCACCATGAAGAGCAATACCATTCATCGCTGCAGCCATAGCAAACTCACGCACACCAAACCAAATATTACGTCCAGCATAGTTGTCTGCTTGGAAATCAGACTCAGCCTTAACCATAGTATTGTTAGAAGCTGAAAGGTCTGCTGAACCTCCCCAGAATGAAGGAACTTGTTCAGAAATCTGTTGGATAGCTTGTTGACTTGATACACGGCTAGCTACTGCTGAACCCAATTCATGAGCATTCAAGTTAACGTGTACAGGTTCATTTGCAAAGGCAGCCTTGTATTCAGCAGCCAATTCTGGGTAAGCAGTTTCATATTCTGCAAATTTAGTTTGCCAAGCATTTTCAGCAGCTTCACCACGGAATTTAATACCAGCTTCAAAACGACGAGCAACTTCATCTGGAACTGTAAATGCCGGTGCATCATAACCGTAAACACCTTTTGCGTGATCAATGCCATCTTGACCGATTGGAGCACCGTGGACAGCTGATGTTCCTTGTCCTTCAGCTCCATAACCAATGATTGTCTTAACTTCAATGATAGATGGTTTATCTGTCTCAGCCTTAGCTTCTTCGATGGCTTTAGCAATAGCTTCCAAATCATTACCATCTTTGACAAGAATGTGTTGCCAACCATAAGCTTCAAACTTAGCCTTAACATCTTCTGTGAAAGCCATTGAAGTTGGTCCATCAAGTGAGATATCATTTGAATCGTAAAGAAGTACCAACTTACCAAGTTTAAGGTGACCAGCAAGACTGGCAGCTTCTTGAGAAACACCTTCCATCAAACAGCCATCGCCATGTAGGGCATAAGTATAATGGTCAACAATATCAAAACCAGGTTTGTTGAATTTAGCAGCCAAATGCGCTTCAGCCATGGCCATACCAACAGCATTAGCAATCCCTTGACCAAGAGGTCCTGAAGTAGCTTCAACACCATCAGTATGATTAACTTCAGGGTGTCCTGGAGTCTTAGAGCCCCATTGACGGAAATTCTTCAAGTCGTCCATTGTCACATCATAGCCAGAAAGGTGCAATAGACTATAAAGCAAGGCAGAACCATGACCAGCAGAAAGAACAAAACGGTCACGGTTTGTCCAGTTACGGTTAGTCTTTGGATTAACATTCATCACATGGTTCCAAAGCACATAAGCCATTGGCGCTGCACCCATAGGAAGACCTGGGTGCCCAGAATTCGCAGCTTGAATTGCCTCGATCGAAAGTGAACGAATAGTGCTGACCGCCATTTGGTCAATTGCATCAAAAGTCATGATTCTAACTCTCCTTTTTGGAAAAAAATGCGGAGCATACAGACTATTAGCGTCTGAGCTCTAGTTATACTATTCTAATTATAGCATATTATCTATCTCTTTGGGCAATCCAATTCTATTTGTCAAACCCTAAACCTATAAAATAGAGCACCTAAAGCGTTCGTTTTTACAAACCTGCACCATTTGTCTTATCCCAAGCAATTATTTATAAAGCTATTCATCAAAAAACAAAAAAGCCGAGGAAAACCCCGACTTTATGTAAAATCATTTAACGAAGTCAAGCAATGCCAAGAAGCTTTCAGCTTCAAGTGAAGCACCACCAACAAGAGCTCCGTCAACGTCTGGACAAGCCATGTATTCAGCAACGTTTTCAGGTTTAACTGATCCACCGTATTGAACACGTACTTTGTCAGCAACTTCTTGACCAAAGTCAGCAGCTACAACGTCACGAACAACTTTACACATTTTTTGTGCGTCGTCTTGTGAAGCTGATTTACCAGTACCGATAGCCCAGATTGGTTCGTATGCGATAACTGTTGAAGCTACTTGTTCTGCAGTCAATCCAGCAAGAGCAGCTGAAACTTGAGCACCTACGAATTCTGCTGCTTTACCAGCTTCGTAAGTTTCAAGTGATTCACCACAACAGATGATTGGAAGCATACCGTTAGCAAAGATTGCTTTTGCTTTTTTGTTGATGTCTTCATCAGTTTCGTGGAAGTAGTCACGACGTTCTGAGTGACCGATAACAACGTAGTCAGTACCGATTTCTTTCAAAACTTGTGGGCTAGTTTCACCAGTGAAGGCACCAGCATTTTCAAAGTAAGTGTTTTGTGCAGCAACTTTAAGGTCTGAACCTTTAGCAGCGGCAAGTACAGCTGTCAAGTCAACTGCAGGAGCTGCGATACCAGCTTCAACAAGATCTGATGAAGGAAGTTTTGATGCTACAGCTTCAACGAATGCTTTTGCTTCTTCTGGATTTTTGTTCATTTTCCAGTTACCAGCGATAAATGGTTTACGTGACATTTAACATACCTCTTCTTTTATTTATTTACTCGTTTATTTTATCACAAATCCCTTACTATTACTAGGATTTTAGGAAAATTCCGAAAACTCGACTTGCTTTATGACTTTTTATCACTATCAAAACTTAGCTTAAGCACCTTAAACAGTTAAAAAGTATAGAATCACAAGTATTTTTAAACACCAAAAAGAGCCGAGTAAACTCGACTCTCTCAATTATTGTCTGACGAATAATTGTATTGGGAACTTAATATTAATTAAGCTTCGATTTCAGATACGATACCTGAACCAACAGTACGTCCACCTTCACGGATAGAGAATGTTGTACCTTGTTCAACGGCGATTGGGTGAATCAACTCAACGTCGATAGTCACGTTATCACCAGGCATAACCATTTCAGTACCTGCAGGAAGTTCGATTGAACCTGTTACGTCAGTTGTACGGAAGTAGAACTGTGGACGGTAGTTGTTGAAGAATGGAGTGTGACGTCCACCTTCTTCTTTAGAAAGGATGTAAACTTCACCTTTGAATTTAGTGTGTGGGTTGATTGAACCAGGTGCAGCCAATACTTGACCACGTTCGATTTCATCACGTTGGATACCACGAAGAAGGACACCGACGTTATCTCCGGCAATACCTTCGTCAAGTTGTTTACGGAACATTTCAACACCAGTAACAACTGCTTTTTGGATTTCTTCTTTAAGACCAACGATTTCAACTTCGTCATTGACACGAACAACACCACGGTCGATACGTCCTGAAGCAACAGTACCACGACCAGTGATTGAGAATACGTCTTCGACTGGAAGCAACAATGGTTTGTCAGTGTCACGTTCTGGTTCTGGAATGTATTCGTCAACAGTGTTCATCAAGTCCATGATGATGTCTTCGTATTTAGAATCACCTTCAAGAGCTTTAAGAGCTGAACCTTGGATAACTGGAATGTCATCACCTGGGAAATCGTATTCTGAAAGAAGGTCACGGATTTCCATTTCAACCAATTCAAGCAATTCTTCATCGTCAACCAAGTCAACTTTGTTCATGAAGACGATAAGGTGTTTAACACCAACCTGACGTGAAAGAAGGATGTGCTCACGAGTTTGTGGCATTGGTCCGTCAGTAGATGCTACTACAAGGATCGCACCGTCCATTTGAGCGGCACCAGTGATCATGTTTTTAACGTAGTCCGCGTGTCCTGGCGCGTCGATGTGAGCGTAGTGACGTTTTTCAGTTTCATACTCAACGTGTGCAGTGTTGATTGTGATACCGCGTTCACGTTCTTCTGGAGCAGCGTCGATTGAAGCGTAGTCTTTTGGTGTGTTAACTGCGCTAGGAAGACGACGAGCCAATACAGTTGTGATAGCAGCTGTCAAAGTAGTTTTACCGTGGTCAACGTGTCCGATTGTACCAATGTTAACGTGTGGTTTACTACGATCGTATTTTTCTTTTGCCATTTAGGAAAAGCCTCCAATAAAATATATTTTATAGATAGACAGTAGGCAATACAGTCTAACTTTACTCTACTATTCTATCAAAATGTCATAGAATTGCAAGTATTTTATATAGTTTTCAGTTTTTCTTTAGAGTAATTACAAATATTACTTTCAATAATTCTATTTCTACTGCTCCTATTAGTTTTCACTATCTTCATACTACTGCCTAACACCATCTAACGAAAAAAGAAGCCGTATTAACGACTTCTTCTTAAAGGTACGATTTTTTCATCTTGATTTTCCAATTCTTGAGTCTGAGATAACTCATCCTCAATCGCTTGAACAATATTATCACGCTTTTCATTAGCAGCGATGTTCAAGACAAAGGCTATCCCAACTGAAGTCACTAAAAGAGAGTTACCTCCTTGCGAAAGGAAGGGGAAGGTAACCCCTGTTGATGGAATTAGCCCTGAGATTCCTCCGATGTTAACGAAGACCTGCATTAGCATTAAGGCACCTACACCCAATGCCATCATAGAGTTAAAAGGATTTCGTGCCTTGACTCCCACAATCATAATACGAAGAATGAGGAAAAAGAGAAGGGCCAGAATCAAGCCAGCTCCGATAAGACCTAACTCTTCAATTACAATTGAAAACACAAAGTCTGTTGTAGCTTCTGGGAGATAACCAGTTTTTTC
This sequence comes from Streptococcus sp. HMSC065H07, assembly GCF_001837325.1. Lineage (NCBI taxonomy): Bacteria > Bacillati > Bacillota > Bacilli > Lactobacillales > Streptococcaceae > Streptococcus > Streptococcus sp. HMSC065H07. Next base: position 128,269 of record NZ_KV832038.1, on the reverse strand, counting down.
AATCGAATTTCCAAGTCCAAGACCGAACCAGCCCCCATTACTCATAGCATAGTAGGAATGAGATAGCTGGAGACCAGATCCAGTCAAATCCTTGAACGGATTAAAATATGCTGCAAAACGCTTGGCAACATAACCGAAGATAGGTACCTTAGCCATGGTTTGAACCCCAACCAAGGCAATTAAACCAAGGAAGGCTGATGAAATCCCTACAATGCCGGCAAATAAGGCCGTGAACCAACGGTAGCCAACACCAGAAATTGAAAACATCACTACTGTAGTCAACACAATGATAGCCGCATTACCCAAGTCAGGTTGGATAGCAACCAAACCAATCATTACAAGCAAATAAACACGCCAGTCATTAAGTTCCTTACCATTTCTAGGAATCCATCTATTCTTCGTCAAGGCTTGATAGTCATAACGTTCTATAGCAGACTGTTTTTTTGAAAAAGTGTGTGCCAAAAACCAGACAACAATGATCTTAAGGTACTCCGCTGGTTGGAAAGACAAGGGACCAAGCACAATCCAACCATTGGCACCATTAATTTCCCTAGTGAAAAATTTGGCAATGACCAAAAGTAAAATCTCAAAGGCAATAACAACACCCAAAAGCTTATCTTTCCTGAGAAAGTTCAATTTCAGTCGGTAGATGAAAAAAATAGAGAACAAGGATACCAACCAAAAGGCTCCTTGGTTTATAACAGATGCGAAGGGATTGGCTCCCAAGGCTACTAAACGAGCACTTGTTGTTGAATACACTACTATTAAACCAACTATGGATAAGATTAAATAAGGTATCAAGATGGTGTAATCTAAAAGATGCTTCTTTTCAATTTTCATATCTTTAAAAAACTCATACTTTCTATTACGTTACTCTACATTTTCTCTTAAAATATAAAGCTAACAGCTTATATTATAACACTTTGATACCTTAAACTAAAGTAAAAGCTAAATTAACCGTTTTCAGGACTGGAAATTTGATTTTTTATCTTACCTTCAGATAGGTTTTACAATGAGCTTTCTTTGATAACTTTGCTACTTCTCATGTTTTCTTTTACGATAAATAAAAAACGGGACCAAAGTCTCGTTTTTTGTTGTCTTATTTTGTACCGACACTGATACGATTAAGTGCTCGACGGAGAGCAACCTGAGCACGTTGAACTTCATCAATACGGTCAGATTTAGTTGCTTCTTCCAAGTCACGTTCGGCACGTTGCTTGGCACGTTCGGCACGAGAAACGTCAATGTCGCGTTCACGTTCTGCTGAATCGGCAACGATAGTAATAAAATCATCTTTAACTTCGATGATACCACCGTTTACGGCAATCCAATCGACGTGACTCTCGTCATCCACACGACGAACCTTGAGTTCATCCACTTCAAGTGGCGCAATCAAGTTAATATGGCCTGGCAAGATACCAATTTGACCATCTTTAGTAACCGCGTGGATAAAGCTGGCATGGTGGTCATATTTCAGACCATCCGGAGTTACCACTTGTACGGTCATTTGTGCCATATCTTCACCTCATTAGTAGCCCATAGCTTTAGCTTTAGCTACTACATCCTCAATTGGACCTACGCTACGGAAGGCATCTTCTGGAAGATTGTCATATTTACCTTCAAGGATTTCTTTAAAGCTACGAACGGTTTCAGCAACTGGAACATAAGAACCTGGTTGACCTGTAAACTGTTCAGCAACGTTAAAGTTTTGTGACAAGAAGAATTGGATACGACGAGCACGTCCAACCAATGTTTTTTCTTCGTCTGACAATTCATCCATACCAAGGATAGCGATAATATCTTGCAATTCACGGTAACGTTGAAGCACACGTTGAACTTCAGTCGCAACAGCATAGTGTTCTTCACCAACAATTTCAGGTGAAAGGGCACGTGAGCTTGATGCCAATGGGTCAACGGCTGGGTAAATACCCATTTGTGTCAACTTACGTTCAAGGTTGGTTGTAGAATCCAAGTGAGCAAATGCTGTAGCTGGCGCTGGGTCAGTATAGTCATCGGCTGGAACGTAGATGGCTTGGATTGATGTAACAGAACCTTTTTTAGTTGATGTGATACGTTCTTGCAATTGACCCATTTCAGTAGCAAGTGTAGGTTGGTAACCAACGGCTGATGGCATACGACCAAGAAGGGCAGAAACCTCAGAACCTGCTTGAGTGAAACGGAAGATGTTATCGATGAAGAGAAGCACGTCTTGACCTTCGACATCACGGAAGTATTCCGCAATTGTCAAACCAGTAAGAGCAACACGCATACGTGCTCCAGGTGGTTCGTTCATTTGACCGAAGACCATGGCTGTTTTCTCAATAACGCCAGATTCTTTCATTTCCCAGTAAAGGTCATTACCTTCACGTGTACGTTCACCAACACCTGTAAACACGGAAATACCACCGTGCTCTTGGGCAATGTTGTGAATCAACTCTTGAATAAGAACGGTTTTACCAACACCGGCACCACCAAAGAGTCCGACTTTACCACCTTTAAGGTAAGGGGCAAGCAAGTCGATAACTTTAATCCCTGTTTCAAGGATTTCAGTAGATGTTGACAATTCATCGAAAGTTGGTGCTTTTTTGTGAATTGGTTCACGCTCTGCATCTTCTGCAAAAGGTGCTTCCAAGTCAATGGTATCACCAAGGACGTTAAAGACACGTCCAAGGGTATCTTTACCAACAGGAACGCTGATTGGACGACCAGTATCCAGAACTTCTAGTCCACGAGTCAATCCATCAGTAGATTCCATGGCAATGGTACGAACCACACCTTCTCCAAGTTCAAGAGCTACTTCGAGCACGATACGTTTAGACTTTTGTTCATCAGTATAAACGACCAATGCATTGTTAATCTCAGGGAGTTTATCACCAGCTGCAAACGCTACGTCTACAACAGGACCAACAACCTGAGCAATTTTGCCTGAGCTCATTGTTTTCTCCTTATGATAGTTTTTTGGATGACAATCATCCCTTTTTCATGTGTGTCTAATTAAGACAAATCTCTAGCTATTCAAGTGCACTTGCACCACCAACAATTTCAGTAATTTCCTGAGTGATGGCAGCTTGACGCGCACGGTTATATTGGATTGTCAAATCGTTAATCACATTCTTAGCATTATCAGTGGCTGTCTGCATTGCAGTCATACCCGCTGCGTGCTCAGCTGTTTTGGCATCTACGATAGCACCGTAGATAAGACTCTCCGCATATTGTGGTAAGAGTTGATCCAAAATAGTGTCACGATCTGGTTCCAATTCAAACTTGGTCAACACATGACCTTCTGATTCATTGGGATCCAAATCAGCGATAGGAAGCATTTGTTCCACACGAACTTCGCTAGACAAACTGTTAACATGGTGGTTATAGCACACATAGAGTTCATCAAAAAGTTCATTTTGATACATTCCTACAGCTTTAGAAATGATTTTTCCGACTTGATCAAAACTAGGTTGATCTTCAAGGCCACGAAGTTCAAAAGCAACATTCATGTTACGAGCCTTGAAGAAATCTGAACCTGTTCCACCAATAGAAATGATAGCATATTCATCTTCAGAATCATGGTCACGTCTAATCATGTCCAACACAGCTTTAAGAATTGTTGAGTTATAACCTCCAACAAGTCCTTTATCTGAAGTAATGACAATGTAACCTGTCTTACGAACTGGGCGTGCATCCAACATTGGATTTGACGAACCATTAATCAATTCTGAATGTAGAAGATCTGTTGTGATCTGTCTAATTTTTGAGGCATAGATTTGGAAATCTTTAGCAGCTTGCTCAGAACGTGTCAATTTTGAGGCAGAAACCATCTGCATGGCTCCTGTGATTTGACTCGTTTTCTTAGTTGAAGCAATCTTTGCTTGGATTTCTCTTAGAGAGCCTGCCATATGCTGTCCTCCCTATTTCTATTTGTATTCTGACTGATCTTTGAAAGCTTGGATAGCTTCATTAAGTACAGATTCCTCAGGAATATCCTTAGTTGTACGAATAGTTTCAAAGATATCCTCATGGTGACTATCAAAGTAGTCATAGAGTGCTTCTTCAAAATCCAAGATTTGATCAACCGGAACACTATCCAAGAAACCATGTGTCAAAGCGTAAAGGATAACAACTTGTTTCTCAACTGGAAGTGGTTTATGAAGCGGTTGTTTCAAAACTTCGATTGTACGACGACCACGGTTCAATTTCGCTTGAGTCGCAGCATCCAAATCTGAACCAAATTGCGTAAAGGCTTCAAGTTCACGATATGAAGCCAAGTCAAGACGAAGTGTACCAGCAACCTTCTTCATCGCTTTAATTTGTGCTGATCCACCTACACGTGATACGGAAGAACCCGCATCAATGGCTGGACGAATACCTGAGTTAAACAAGTTTTCTTGCAAGAAGATTTGTCCATCTGTGATTGAGATAACGTTTGTTGCGATATAAGCTGAGATATCTCCGGCTTGTGTTTGGATGATTGGCAAGGCAGTAATTGAACCACCACCAAGATCATCTGAAACTTTAGCTGAACGTTCCAAAAGACGTGAGTGGAGATAGAAGACATCCCCTGGGTAGGCTTCACGACCTGGTGGACGACGGAGAAGCAATGAAAGTTCACGGTAGGCCACGGCTTGTTTAGACAAATCATCATAAACAATCAAAACGTGTTTTCCGTTATACATGAACTCTTCAGCCATTGCAACACCAGCGTAAGGCGCAATGTAAAGCAATGGTGATGGTTGTGATGCAGAGGCAGTCACAACGATTGTGTAATCAAGAGCACCGTGTTTACGGAGAGTTTCTACTTGTGTACGAACTGTTGATTCTTTTTGACCAATAGCCACATAGATACAAATCATATCTTGACCTTTTTGGTTCAAGATAGCATCAATGGCTACTGAAGTTTTACCAGTTTGGCGGTCTCCGATGACCAACTCACGTTGACCACGTCCAATTGGAACCAAAGCATCAATGGCCTTAAGACCAGTTTGCAATGGCTCAGAAACTGATTTACGTTGCATAACACCTGGAGCAGGTGTTTCAACTGGACGGAAACCTGTTGTTTCGATGTCACCAAGACCATCAACTGGTTGCCCAAGTGGGTTTACTACACGACCAATAAGGGCTTCACCAACTGGAACTTCCATGATTTTTCCAGTACGTTTAACAATATCGCCTTCACGAATTGCTACGAAATCCCCCAAGATAATGATACCGACATCATTAGATTCAAGGTTTTGGGCCATACCATAGGCACCATTTTCAAATTCGAGCAACTCACCACTCATGGCATTATCAAGACCACGAGCACGTGCGATACCGTCACCGATATAGGTAACGACACCAGTTTCAGTGACGTCAAAGTTTGGCTGGAAGTTTTCAATTTGCTTTTTAATTAAAGCGCTAATTTCTTGTGCGTTAATTGCCAAAAGTCACACCACTTTCTATTTCAAATTCGTTTTAAAGGTTTGCAATTGACTGCGAATTGACGTGTCAACAACCTTATTTTTTGCTTTGATGACGAATCCTCCGATGAGGTCCTCATCAATTTTTTCTACTAAACGACGTGTCTTAATCTCAAATTTTTGTGAAACAATCGCCAAAAGTCGGGCTTTTTGTTCCTCAGACAAGGGACTTGCTGATGTCACTGTGACATCGTAAGTATTGTCTTCTTGATCAAAGAGCTCAAGGACCAATTTCAACACATCATAGAGAATGTTGGCACGGTCATTGAGTAAGATTACCTCAAGAAAATTGTTCATATACACTGAACAAGACTCTTGAAACAAGCTCAAACTTTCTTTTTTAGCTTCACTTGTCACATTTTCCTGCGACAAGAAGGTTTTTAGATTTGTTTCAGCAAAAACTGTTAGGATTTGCCTTACTTCTTCTTGGATTGTTGACACGGCGTCTTGTTCAAAAGCGACTTCTACCAGACTTCTGGCATACTGCTCAACAAGAGCTTGTGTTTTCTTATCCATTAAGCATCTCCTAATTGATCAAGATAGCTATCAATCAAGTCAGATTGCGCTTTAGCATCAAGGTTTTGTTTCATAACTTTTTCCGCCAAGAGGACAGTCAAGTCTGCAACTTCACCTTTAACTCCAGCAAGTGCTTCCACACGGCTTTGGGCGATGTCTTGATTTGCTTTTTCTTTCAAGCGTTTAGCTTCATCATGTGCTTCTGCAATGATTTTTGATTCTTGAGTTTTACCAGTTTCCTTGGCCCCATCAATAATTTGAGCTGCCTCAGTGCGAGCACCTGCCAACTCATCTTGACGTTTTTGTGCCAAGCTTTCTGCTTCTTGACGAGCATTTTCAGCACTATCAATATCTGTGGCAATTTTCTTTTCACGAGCAGCAAAGATTCCTGTAATTTGATCCCATGCGAATTTACGGATGAGGTAATACAAGAGAAAAACTGAGCCGAGTGTGATAATGATATTACCAAGTGTCGTACTATTAATCAGTAATGACATTTCATTTCTCCCTTTCTTAATTATTCTTCGTTGACTTTATCACCAATATAGTTTGAACTTAGGATAATAAAGACATAGGCTTGGATAAAGCCGATAAAGGCTGAAAAGGCAACCCAGACAAGGTTCAAAGCAAAGGATACTGGTGCTGCAAAGGCAGACCAGGTCATCAATTGAAGAATCAAGCCAGTAAGTACCTCACCAGAATAAATATTACCAAACAAACGCAAGGCCAATGAAGCAAGGTTGGTTAATTGTTCCAAAATGTTCATTGGGAGCATAGCTGGGTATGGTGAAAGGTAGCCCTTTAGATAGCCTTTAAACCCTTTTTTACGGATCCCCTCAATATGACTAATGAGGGTAATAATCAAAGAAAGAGTGATAGTAACACCGAAGTTCGATGTTGGAGAAGTCCAAAAATTGTAATGCTCACTTTTTACAGACACAAGCAAACCTAAGTTGTTTGCTGTAAAAACAAAGGTGAAAATTACAAACAAGAGCAAACTATAATTCTTCGTGAATTTCCCAAGACTTTGAGAAATGGTACTGTTCACAAACTCATAGATGAACTCAAGCACATTTTGTTTTCCCTTTGGTTTAATGGTCATCTTACGACTTGACCAGAAAACCACTCCAAAAACGATAATTACTGTCAAGAGAGACATGGCAAGGACAGTCAAGTCAAAATCAATCCCAAATAATGAGACGGTTGGATTACTTGTAGTTTCCACTGCTCATCCCTCCTTCATCTTTTATTTGTCTATTAGACAATGTAGCTAAGGGCAAACAATACGAAGAAGGTACCTTCGATAAAGGCAACACCAGTAAACATCAATGTTTGAAGTTTGCTAAACATCTCAGGTTGGCGAGCTGCAGCTTTAGCGATATTGGCAACGAGGATACCCTCACCAACAGATACACCCATAACGGCCAAACCGAGGGCTAAGATAGTTAGATTCATAGTAGAATTCTCCTTTTTAATTATTTTTACCCTGCTATTTTAGTCCTATTTTCCACGAAAGTCAATGAATTGACGGTTTTTTAGACGTTTTCACTGACTTTGCCTAACGTTTTCATTTTACTTACACAAGCGTTTACTTTTAATGAAAAACTTTCTGTTTATTTCATAAAAACAAGCCTAACTATGGTAGGTTAGACTTGTTTGGGAAATTTATGAAAAAAAGAAAGTTTCACTGTCTGACTCAGCGTCAGAGGTGTGAGATCTACCGAACCATGTTCAGCAATACTTATTAGGATGGTCATAGTATAGCTTGAGTTACTTAAAGAAAGCTGAAGGGGGGAATTATTTATAAAATATGAAAATAATTATTTATTCTTCGCCACCCATCCGATAGCATCTGATGGAGGATTATCAATATCAATCCAGATAAACTCTATACCAATTTCACCGTTTCTGAATTTGCTGAGACGAATACCATTGATTTCTAATTCGTCTAAACGTTGGGCCGTTAGGATTTCTCGTTCAGCAAGTTGAAAGACCCCTCTCAAAATCCAATTCCCAAGAATATCCTGTTTATCTATAGACTGGATTGCTTTCCCAGATTCTTGGTTAATATAGGCATCAATAATATCTCCAGATGGTAAAAATTTCAACTTAAACGTTCGATTTTCTTTTGAAAGAGCGAGCTCCTTTGTTCCAGGTTTAAACGTCCCAATATTCTTTCCAAAAAAATCTGGTCTCTCGGCATGAAAATGGTTTGATTCTGGGATTGGAATATAAACCTCGCTCACAGGTCGGTAAACCAACTTTTCAATACTCTTGATTAAATCTTGATTATTCTTTGAATAAGCAAAATCTACTAATTTCTCACGAATAATCTTCATTTGATGTTTTTCTTCCTTAGTCTTCCAACTCTTTAATAAAATCTCCTCTAATGAATATATCGCAAAAGCCATTTCCTCTGAGGATAACTCGTTTTTAAAGCGATTCTGAAATTTTATAATACGTGGTAAACGGTCTTTCTTAGCTAACTTAGATCCGCCATTAAAGCCATTAAAACCAGAATTTTCTTCTACATTCCCATTTTTATCTGTGATTACCCAAGAAACAGTTTCTAAAATATCAGGAGCTTTCTTATCTGCTGTCAATAAATGAAGATTCTCAAAAAGATAAAAGGGGTCTTCGACATACTGTACATCCCAAGTATCGACAATAATTTCCTTATTATTAAAAGTCATATGTAGCTGACTATCTGCAGCAGTATACTTGTAATCATGATGACCGTCAGTAAACCTAAAATTCGTTGGATTTTTCAGATTGGTCGACCCTTTGATTTGTAAGTTATCCAAATCAACTGGTAAATAAGATGTCTCGCCCACATGAATTTGAGGGACGCTACCTTTTGGTGTCGGCATTAATACATGATACACAGCCTCCACATGAGTTGAATCTGACTTAAAACCCTTAATCAATGCTTTGGAAGATTCAATTCGTTGATTCCGTAAAGTTGCAATTTTTCGAGCTAATTTTTCATATCGCTCATAATTTTCCCTGTCTGCACTTTCTTTATCAGGAGAAATCTCAGCATAAAAAGTAATTTCACTTAGTAATTCATTCCAAGACTGTGAGTCTTTCTTAAACTGAGCAATCTTTTGGTCGCCTGAATTAAGACCAAATGATTTGATTCCGACGAGATATTTGTGCTTCTCATCAACGACAACCGAAGCATCATAGGAGGTATTTGCAATATCCTCTCCAACTGCTTGAAAAGCTCTTTGAAAAACAGTTTCCTGAAATTTAGAATTAACAATTGGAGCTACAAAATCTTCGGTGCTATTCTTTTCATCTGCTTCTGCTTTTTGTGAAAAGGCCTCACTCAGACTAGCAAAATTGGTAATGAGAGTCTTGTATTTTTCTTTTTGTTCTTGTTTTAAGTGTTCCCACATCAATCAATCCTCACTTCTTGCTTAAGTATATCAAAAGAAGACTAGATTTTCACTAGTCCTCTTTCTTATATAATTCGTTAAATAATGATGTAAAATGCTAAATTGCTACGATTTTCAGATAACCTAACATAATTTTAGCTGGAAAAAACGAAACGTATAGATTCATTATCTATTTATGGACAGCATATAAAATTCTTTACTTCTTTTATTACGAATCAACGATCTATACTGTTCATCAGTAATAACTTCAAGATTGCCATCATATTCTTCGTAAATTTTTTTGTATGCTTCTGCTTCATTATTTACAAAATCTTTAACATACGACTCGCCTTCAAATTGTCCATTCATCTTGATATAGATAATTGCGATATTTCCTGAACGGTTATGGTGAGATTTACCTATCCCCTTGTTTAAAGCCTTGGCAACATTTTCCGCAATGCGTTTAATTACAGGGACAACTACACTATTTCCAGCTTGTTTATATAGTTGACCATTTGAAACACCCTCAGGTAACTTAAAGGTCTTTGGATAACCTTGTACATTGAAGGTTTCCTTTGGTGTTAATTTACGAATCTCACCACTGTCTGTCAGAATCAACGGAACGTTATGTCCACCTGTTCCCATATTAGCTGTTAAAGTAGGAACAACGCCGTTTTTATTTTCACGGACATACTGACGGCGCCATTGGTAAACTGTATCCTGACTAGTCACACACTCTTTTAATTCATCATAGAATCTTTGCTTACCTTCTCGGTAATAGAATGCTTCACCAGGTGTCGCACCAAAATCAATCACATCACTCAGAGAAGTTGTCAAATTGACTTCTTCAGGAAATTCAAAAATATCATAGGCTTCTTTAGTATCAAAGCCAACAATATAGATACGCTCACGGTTTTGTGGGATATTTCCGTAGTCTTTCCCATTGAGAACCTTCCACTTGATGAAGTAGTTGTTCTCGGTCAAGGCTTCACGAATAACCTTGAAAGTATTGCCATGATCATGCCCGACCATGTTCTTGACGTTTTCGATGAAGATAGCACGAGGTTTTCGTCCCTCAATCATGCGTAGCAATTCGAAGAAAAGATCACCACGATCATCATCAAAGCCCTTGCGATAACCCGCAATACTAAAAGCTTGACAAGGAAAGCCTCCCATAATCACATCCACACGTTCAGCTGGAATGTCCTTTGGTTGAACATAGTGAATATCACGACCATCCAAATAGGTATCTGGATGGTTCAACTGATAGGTCTCACGCGCATACTTATCAAATTCATTGGCATACACCACTCTGAACTCGTTGGTTTGTTCAAATCCCAACTCAATTCCCCCAACACCTGAGAAGAAAGCTGCAATATTATACTTCTCAGATCGGTTCGAACTTACAGAATTTGTCATGTAGTAACCTGCTTTCTAAAATGTTGACTTTTCTAGTATAACATAAATAAGAAAATAAATAGGAAAGTAAGGAAATAAATGTCAAATCATAGATTAAACTCTTTCTTAATATTAACAATCGTAATTAAGAATGATGACTCTAATAGTTTAACTTCCGCATAGTTAAACTATTCTTTCTTAAAAAGAATACCTATTTCCATTAGCAGGTGAGACGGATTTATTTTTGGAAATTGTATAGAAAAATAATCTGGATTATAGGGTGCTTATTACTTTTCATTCTCCTATCTACGGAAAACTAGCAATTTATATATCTACCTTTTAATTGATTATACCAAAAAACACGGCATGAATCCGTGTTTCTGAATTTAATAAATCAATTTGTTTATTTCATTGAGGGGGCAAACGATTAGCTTATAGAATTATGCTGCTGTGTTGACGTTAGATATAGAAAGTTCAGATGCATGGGATCTTTTTACACACATTCTTAGACTTTTATTTTAATTCTTTTGAACGATTAAATAATCCTATTAAGTTCGTTGTATCTGTAACTTTTTCAGGGAATACTGATTTATAAGGCATATTTTTTTGTCGAAAAATTAAATATTTTGCTTTTTCTGCTTTACCGTATAAACTTTTTGTAATTGTTTTTATATCAGTATTCCATTTGTATTTATTTTCAATTATTTCTTCACATTCTATTGAAAGATCAAAGGAAGAATCGATAAGGTTTTCTGCATTATCCTTTACGTCAGAAAAGCTCCAAATTGCTTTAACTATAACTTTTACATTTAAATTTTTCAATCCCTTTTCCTTTAATTCAGTTGAGCAAGGAAAATATTTACCATGAATATCTTCTTCTGAACCATTAATAAAATAATGATGGAGAGCATTTTTTAGTGAGGTTCCTCCCATGATATTATCGACCAATATCACAATTTTCTTAATTTCTCTTTCGTTATAGTAAAATTTATTATTTTCAAGACGTACTTTGCTTTGGTCGAAATCGGTTTGTGTGATTGGTTGCTTTCCGCCTAATGATATGGAGATTTCACCAATGTAATTATCCAGAGTTGTATCTTGCATCTTTTCTTTTCTAAATACAAGATTGGAATCTTCACTAATCATTTCCTCTATAGATTCATACCATCTTTCAACTATATCTTTATATTCTAAAGCACAGCCAGTATAATGCCTATTTAATACCAAATCTAAAAAGCTATTGATCTGTTCAGATTTCCACCCCATAATTACAAAGTGCCACAGTAACTTATACCACAATATGCTTTCAGCTTCTTCCATAGGGCTTACACTGAAAACGTCATAGTTTATTCTGTCTAACTTAATAGCGGCTATTAGATCAATTATAGATTTAAGGGAAGTATCACTTTTACTTTTTAGTACTTCGTACGTTAAATAGTATTTTTCTCTTGTTTGATTGAAGTTAATTAACTTTTTAGCAACTGCAGTCAATTGTCTGTCATAATATAAAACACTATTTTGCTCATCAAAAAAGCCTTCTTTAATGCTCGACGGCACGTTTAAATTATCTATATCATATGAATTTAATATATTTTTTTCAATATCTTTGATTACAACTTCTTTGCCATTTACTTCAATGCATTTTTCTAATCCACGATTAGATATTTTAAACTGACAGAATTCCCCTTGGATATCTTCGAGTCTATGTTTATATAAATAACAGACATCAGAAAAACAATCAGGAGCATAGATTTTATATGGAAAAATTAGTTTCATCTCATCATTCATTATACTGTCGATTTCGTTTAAGTTAAAAACATTGTATTGAATAAAATCTAAATAATTTAAAATTCTGTCTTCGTTGAAATATCCACCCTTCTCCAAAAACTGTTTAAAAAAAGAGTTTTGTAAAAAATCTGACTCTGAGATTTCATCGGATTCTAAATTTATAAGTCCCTTATTCAAACTAGTAAGTTCACTAAAAAAGTCTAGTGTAAGAATATCAAATTGTTTTCTACTAAAAATTATAGACTGCCTTAAAGAGTATTGCTTATCGGAATCATTCAACAAATTATAAAAACCCTTTTCATTATTATTATATTTTTCATATTTTTTGCTAGCAGGTACAGGTATCAGGATTTTTTCGTCTAAATGTCCGTATGGGTTTAGAAACTCATACTTATGTGTTTGTTCATTTAAATATATAGCATCTTTATAGAAATTATTAAAATGCTCTTTTTTATATAATTTTTTGATGAATTCAAATTTTTCAGAATTAGGTTCAGCTTTTTGCAAAAATTCAGTTAAACTAAAAAACTTTCTTTCACCTGGTAGAGTACGCTCAATGAAGTATGCAATTATATTATTTTTTGAATCTCTCTCTTTTTCAATTGACTCCTCAGAGCCAAAATAAGAATTCTTGGTACTCCTAATTAATACTTTTTCATTATGACGGAAAATCATTGTTCCGTTTTCATTAACATTTTGAGAAGATAATAATTGTTTTCCACCATTACGAATATACTCTAGACATTTTATATTATATTTTTCACTTATTCCATCAATTTTTTTCAATATTTCATCATCATCATTGATTTCATGTTCAACATAAATTCGTAATAAAAAAGATAAATTAAATAAAGTCTTGTCATCAAAACAGTTGGTATGTATAACCTCATTCATAATTTTACCTAAAGGGTATAAAAACTCATCATTTTTTTTAAGTGAAAAAATCCAATCGACATCAGTGATATCTTCTCCCAATAGTTCATACACTTTGGCAGAATTAGAAGTATCGTTATTACTTAAATTATATAACAATCTAAAAAATTCATATTCACCACAGATAAAAGAGTCTTTTTGTTCTGTAGGAATTTGTGTTACAGCAATAGAAGCAATAAGTTCGCTGATTCTATTGATTTCGATTTCAGAAAGTGAATACTGATGTATTTTTAAAATATGGAAAAATGTTTTAGAAATAATTTCCAGTTTCTTTTGTTTATCTTCATCTGAAAGAGACCAATAAATCTCTTTAAACTTCTCTAAGTAAACCTCCTTTACAGTTGAACGTTCATTAATAGAGACTGTATAATATAATTCATCAATAGTCATTATTCAACCTTTCCAAAATAACATTAATTATTCTTTGTTCATAATCATCTGTAGCAATTATTTTTAAAAAATCAATAAAGTCACTAAATTCATCTCTCATAATATCCGATAAACTAATGACTTTATTAAGTTTATAATATAAACTAACTAAGAAAACTTTAAAATTTAGCGAATTTTTAGGGATTTTTTGGTAATCAGTATTTATAAAAAAACTAATTGCTTGCTTTGGATTCGTTAGTATTATTTGATAGAATTTATAAAAAATACTTCCCCTTCCAATTTCTGAACACAGGATATTATAGTAGTTTTTTGATATATAATATCTAAGTAACTCAGTATCAATATGGTCTCCCAATAAAAAATTAGCATTTTTTATATTCCATTCATTATTATTTTTGAAATACTTATCAAATAATTCAAAAATCTGAAATTGATCATCCTCGGATAAATAAGCAACGTCTTCCAAACTTTGTATCATATAATTTTTGTAGATATCATCAAAAAAAGCTTCTTTAGTTCCAGTTGTTAAATTTTTTATCAGTCCATAATTAAATGTTTTTTCTTCATTTAAATTTAAACCGACACTTAAAAAAAGCATATTTATTTCTTTTAAAAGAAAATCCCCGTCATCAATATTTTTATATATAATAAAAATATCATCTACATATCTAAATAATCGAATAATAGATTTATCATTTCTTGACTTATATTCTTCAATGAAATTACTTAAAAGAGTAGAAAGGAAAAATTCTGCTAAAATACGTGCATAGGCTGGCCCCTGTGGCACACCCTTTGTTGTTCCATTTAATTTCATTTGAAGACTTGAATTAAAACTCGATAAAAAATTAAAAATATTCTCTAGCTTTCCTCTATCTTTTTTTGATTTTTTATTAATCATTTCAATTAATTGATCATTAATTGAATGTATATAAATATTATCATAAAATGACTCTAAATCTAACTTCATAATGCTATAATCATCAAAAATATCAAATTTCAAATACAAACTAACATCACTAACATATCTTTTCCATGAGGAATAAAAAGGAAAAAATAAAAATTCATCCGACCAAAAATTTATATTATAACTATAAGAATCGAATTTCCACTTTAATAAATTTACAAATTCATAGCTTAATCTAGTGGTTAATAGCCTGTCAATTGTGGTTAATGATACTAATGTTCGTTCTCTCACTGTTCCATTTTTATTTTCTTTCCTAATATAAGGATAAAAAGTATCTAAATATTCTTGATCATTCCACTGTATTTTGCCATTTATTATTTCTGATGCCCTATTCTCAATTCTTTCAATATCGTAATTAAATATATTATTAAGACCATGAAAAATATGTGGTTCTAAAATTTCATCATTATATTGAAAATAATTCTTTTCTTTTTCCAAAATATAGTGTGTGATTGTTTTTGACTCACTTATTGCGGACGGTAAACTGATTGGTTTTAAAGCTAGATTCTTTGAAATGAATTCAACCACGGTTAGATTACCATCAATATAAACCTCTAAATTTTCCCTATATAGGTCATATAGATAAAACATTGTAATAGGGTATAGACTATTCTTCAGCTTTTCAATATAGCTTATGGTTTTTTCAGCATTAAAATTATTTTGACTACTAAAAATATACATCAGTAAATCTTTGCTAAAATGAGAAAAAGTACCTACCAAAACCAATCTGTCTAGATGTGTAATGCACCCATTTTGGACTCTGTCCCATAATTTTAAAAATACAATAGAATCACTAGTTTTCTCAATTAATTCATTAAAGTCTATTTCTATATCATTAAACCTTTGAGTTTTGTATTTTTGATATGTTTGGCTTTCCTCAGCAATTCCCAATGTTTTAAATAGAGAAATACTATTTTTCTTATATCCAGAAATTATCTCTTCTTGTTTTTGAAAATCTATTTCTTTTTTACTAGAATTTATATCTTGTATCAATGATGAATTTAACTCAGATTTGGTCAAAAAGTATGAATGTTTATTGTTATTTTTTTTATGAGCAGACAAAGGTAATTTTACTGCTTTTCCAAATTTATTTTTTCCATATCGTGTAGCTGGAAACCTATCAATAGCATAAATATCTAACAGTCTTTCCTCATAATGGACTTTATCTAATATTATATCCATTAAGTCATATCCAAGCTGTTTCTCAAAAAAGGAGTCAAAAATAATCCATACATGAATTCCACGACGTCCAGAAAATTCAACTAAATAATTAATATCTAAAGTATCTAAAACTTCACAAAGTGGATTAACCATCAAATTTGCTAATTCCTCAATACTTCCTTTCTCCTCTTGATTTTTTAATATATCAAAATCAAAACAGACCCATTTTATCTGGCTAGAAAAAGGTTTCTGTTGATAAACTGCTAGCGAGGATTTTTTAACAAGCATTTGATGAAATAAAGTGAAATCATAATTGATTATTTGAGGAATATAATTGCCATCGGGCATTTGCATTGCAATTACATTTTGATTGGCAACGAAAAGGTTAAATAATTTTCTAGCTAGTCTATATAAAATGTCATCCATTCAAAATTCTCCTTATATTAAAAAATAAAAATTAGTGTAAGCGTATCTAAAGTCCATTATACCAAAAAAAAACACGGCATTCGGCCGTGTCTCTTTGTTTATTTCACCAATTTCTTCATCTCATCAATACGCACTACTGTCGCATCGTATTTAGCCTGGTAATCTGCTTGTTTGTCGCGTTCTTTTTGAACGACTTCTGGTTTGGCATTGGCTACGAAGCGCTCGTTAGAGAGTTTCTTACCGACCATATCGAGTTCTTTTTGCCATTTGGCCAATTCTTTTTCAAGACGAGCCAATTCTTCTTCAACATTAAGAAGGTCAGCGAGTGGCAAGTAGATTTCTGCGCCTGTGATGATGCTTGACATAACCAAGTCAGGCACTTCGACATCTGCTGCAATTTCCAAGTGTTCTGGGTTTGTGAAGCGTTTGATGTAGTTGACATTATCATTGAAGAAGACATCAAGCTTGCTGTCGCTTGTCTTGATCAAGATAGTGATTGGCTTGCTTGGTGCTACATTCACTTCTGCACGTGAGTTACGGACTGAGCGAATCACATCTTTAAGCGCTTCAACGCCGGCTGCTGCTTCTTCGTTTTCAAATTCTGGACGAACCACTGGGTATTCCGAAGTCACGATTGTTCCTTCAGAGATTTGACCGTAGATTTCCTCAGTCACAAATGGCATGATTGGGTGAAGGAGACGCAAGATTTGATCCAAGGTGTAAAGAAGAACAGAGCGTGTGATGACTTTTTCGTCCTCATTGTCGCTGTACAGCACTTCCTTAGTTAACTCAACATACCAGTCCGCAAACTCATCCCAGATGAAGTTGTAGAGGATGTGACCAGCCACACCGAATTCAAACTTGTCAAAGTTTTCAGTGACTTTTCCAATAGTTTCGTTGAGGTTGTGGAGAATCCAACGGTCTGTCACGTTACCTGCTTGACCAGCAGCCACTTTAGCCACATTTTCACGCGCTGCATCCAAGGTTAAACCTTCATTGTTCATGAGGATGTAACGAGAGATGTTCCAGATCTTGTTAATGAAGTTCCATGACGCATCCATTTTCTCGTAAGAGAAGCGCACGTCTTGACCTGGTGCAGAACCGTTTGAAAGGAACCAACGGAGGGCATCAGCACCATATTTCTCGATAACATCCATTGGGTCAATACCGTTACCGAGAGATTTCGACATCTTGCGTCCTTGCTCGTCACGGATAAGGCCGTGGATAAGGACATTCTTAAATGGTTGGCGTCCTGTGAATTCCAATGATTGGAAGATCATACGAGACACCCAGAAGAAGATGATATCGTAACCTGTTACCAAGGTTGAAGTTGGGAAGTAACGTTTGAAGTCTTCTGCTTCCACGTCAGGCCAACCCATAGTTGAGAATGGCCAGAGGGCAGAACTGAACCAAGTATCCAAGACATCTTCGTCTTGTTTCCATCCGTCACCTTCTGGTGCTTCTTCGCCAACGTACATTTCACCCTCAGCATTGTACCAAGCAGGGATTTGGTGACCCCACCAGAGCTGACGAGAGATTACCCAGTCGTGAACATTTTCCATCCATTGAAGGAAGGTATCGTTGAAACGAGGTGGGTAGAAATCAACCTTGTCGTCTGTGTCTTGGTTTGCGATGGCATTTTTCGCCAATTGATCCATCTTAACGAACCATTGTGTAGACAAACGTGGTTCAACTGGCACACCTGTACGCTCTGAGTGACCAACTGAGTGAGTCATTTTTTCAATTTCGACAAGGGCACCGATTTCTTCCAATTTCTTAACAACAGCCTTACGTGCTTCAAAGCGGTCCATACCGTTGAATTCACCAGCCAATTCATTCATAGTACCATCATCGTTCATAACGTTGACTTGTGGCAAGTTATGACGTTGACCAACCAAGAAGTCATTAGGGTCATGGGCAGGAGTGATTTTAACAACCCCAGTACCAAATTCAGGGTCTGCGTGTTCGTCCCCAACGATTGGGATTGGCTTGTTCAAGATTGGCAAGATAACATTTTTACCAATCAAGTCTTTATAACGGTCATCATTTGGGTTAACCGCTACTGCAGTATCCCCAAACATAGTCTCAGGACGTGTTGTTGCTACTTCAAGGGCACGTGAACCGTCTTCCAACATGTAGTTCATGTGGTAGAAGGCACCTTCGACATCCTTGTGAATAACCTCGATATCAGAAAGGGCTGTACGGGCTTTCGGATCCCAGTTGATGATAAATTCACCACGGTAAATCCAACCTTTTTTGTAAAGCTCTACAAAGACTTTACGAACCGCTTTTGAAAGACCTTCGTCAAGAGTGAAACGCTCACGAGAGTAGTCTACAGAAAGACCCATCTTACCCCATTGTTGCTTGATAGTTGAGGCATACTCGTCTTTCCATTCCCAGACTTTATCAAGGAATTTTTCACGACCAAGGTCATAACGAGAGATGCCACTTTCAGCCAAACGAGCTTCAACCTTGGCTTGGGTAGCAATACCTGCATGGTCCATACCAGGAAGCCAAAGCGTATCAAAACCTTGCATGCGTTTTTGACGAATAATGATATCTTGCAAAGTTGTATCCCAAGCGTGACCAAGGTGAAGTTTACCAGTTACGTTTGGTGGTGGAATGACGATAGAATAAGGCTTAGCCTTTTTATCGCCTGACGGCTTGAAAACATCTTCGTCAAGCCATTTTTGGTAACGACCAGCCTCAACCTCGGCTGGATTGTATTTAGGTGAAAGTTCTTTAGACATGTGTGTGTCCTTTCTAGTTAATATCTTTAATCAATTTTGGAGGATATGATTTGGAATTCTGATTTATTCCTTTAACTAAATAATTATCATATCCAAATTTAAATTTTTGTTCATATTCCCGACCAAGAGCATCAGTGAATTTAATTTTAAAAATCAAGAAATACAACTGTTTTGCTTGTTGGTTAATCTCACTCAAGCTAAATGAGATTGATTCATTGGGGATAGCAAAATTCTCACTAAAATAATTATAAAAAGCATGAGTAGCTTTTCCAGAAGATGGCGACTGATCAAAATAAATAGGATTCCCAGATAAATCATTATAAACAGGACAAGTCATTATATTGGTTGCTGTACCTCGACCAACATTAGTCAAATAGATTTCAACAATCAGCTGGTGATTAACACTAAAAATACGAGATTTAGTGCGATTTAAATGAAAATAAGGAATTAAATCAGACCGGTTCTGTAAGTTAAATTGCAACTCATCAGTAGATTGTTTATATATTGAAAATTCTTTTTGAAAATCCTGAAATTCATCTAACTTATCTTGAGTTTCCCTTTGGAATAGTTCTTGTTGACTTTCTTTTTTATCTTCCCTCCGATTATTCCAAACTTGTATAAGTATAGGAAGAATAATACTGATAAGCAAGGCTAACAAAGCTATTTTATCACTTGGTTTAGAATTGATCACAAAATTAATTATCTTTTCTATCATATTCCTTTACCTCCCCCACTCACTCTTCAGCAAGCCATATCTCAACTCATCACAGCGATTGCCTTGGGCATCTTTGCGGTCTCGGATGCGAGCTTCAAGAGTAAAGCCAAGTTTCTCAGCGACACGTTGACTTTGGACATTGTAGCCAAAGCAGACCAGTTCAATCTTGTGAAGACCCAAATTTTTAAAACCTAGGTCAATTAAGGCACGCGCTGCTTCTGGTACATAACCTCGGCCCCAATAGTCTGGGTGCAAGGTATAGCCAATTTCAAGCACATCATCTTCGTGTCTATGGTTGAAATCAACGGAACCGATCACTTTATCAGTCCCTTTGACCACAATGCCGTAACCAGCTGGAAGATTGTCCTTTTCATTGCGATTGGGAAGGATATGCTCTAGGTAATAGATCTCGTCTTCCAAGGTCTTGACGGGTGGAAAGCCTGCTGGGTAAGAAACTTCTGGAAGACTAGCGTAAGCATGGATATCTTCTGCATCCGCCACTGTTCGGACTCGTAAAAGAAGACGCTCCGTTTCGATTCGTTCTGGCAATTCAGCTCTTGTCATCCTTCTTCCTCGCTTTCTTGATGAAGCTTCCCATGGGGTCGACTCGATCATCTAGATAGCGATAGACACGCTTATGACCATCACCCATAAAGTAAGTCGGTGCAAAGCGGTCATTTTTAAAATGGCCCTTATCATCCAACAAATCAGATTCAGCCAGACGGTCTAGAATCTTAGCAAAGATATGACAGATACCATCTTCCTCAATAATTCTGTCAACTTCGCAATCCAGAACGACTGGACAAGCATCCAAAATAGGTGCTTGTGTCAGTTCAGAAAGTCGGAAATCCAAGCCAAGTTTAGCAATCTTCTCACGATGACTAATAAAACCAGCCTGTTCCATCTCTAGCATGAGATTTTCGTCAGGGATATTAACCGTAAACTTCTGATAATGTTTAATCTGATCTGCCGCATTTTCCTCGCTACCAACCCCGATGACCAGCCAATCTCCTAGACTATAGGAAGAACTACAAGTCGTCACATTATAGCCATGTGTCTGGTCCTGGTAACCCAAGATAAAAATGGGGAAACCATAATACAATTTACTGGTCTCAAAAGATTGCTTCATGTCACCCTCCTTTGGTAGGAACGTAGACCTCGCTTTCGCTCCGTCTGCATCAATATCTCTAAATTCACCTGCGACCTTCGGTCTTGGTTCTTTAAAAGATATAAAAAATCCCTGCCATAACTATGACAGGGACGAATGTGTATCCGCGGTACCACCCAGTTTTGAGTGGTAACCACTCACAGCTTTTTTGATTCAATTTGACCATCAGCAACCAGCTTTGACATTTGTGCGGATTTCTCAGTACCACCGCTTCCTGTGACAAATGGGCTTCAAAGCACCTCTGAATGGTCTTATTCTATCACATTTTTAATCTCAAGACAAATGAAATTGTGGTGGAAATCTTATTGATTTTTGAATTTGAAAATACTTCCTCTGTCTTACTTTTCCTCACAATTTTCAATGGCTACTATTACCTTTCATGACAAGTTCTAACTTTGCTTGGCTTTCCAAATATCTCTTACGGTAAGTTATTGCCATCGTTTTATACTCTTCGGAGGACATTTTATAAAAATCTGCTTCTTCTTTGTAAGATTCTACAAACTTTTTGTAATAATCGATATCTTTTATCGGATTCTTAATAATCTTATCTATCAACACATAAATCCCTAAAAATACACCACCAAGAATCATCCCAAGAAAATAGGGCGCCACAAGAAATGATTTAATTAACTCCATGAAGTTCACCATCACTTTCCTTCAAAATCCTTCTGAAAATGTTCTTTATGAACTTTTAATTCAAGCCCACAAACATCTTTGAGCTTTTTCCCAGCTGCAACTCGTCTTTGATGTGCTCTTATTAAAACATGTTCGGACTGTGTATGACTAATAAAATAACACAATAGCAGGTAAGTAACTATACCCCCTAACATCATAGTAATTATCCTAACCACCAAGAAAATCATCTCTCTACTCCTCTCTTAAGGAACTTGCTGAAACCATTGTAACAAAACATCGGCTAAAATCGAGACCTTTTTCACAAGAAACGGCTCATTTATCATAAGTAAAAGCATTTATTTTATTTTGAGTACATAAATGATGGTATTATATATATTTCAAGACAGATAATCTACATTCTAGATAACTTTATTTTCTATTAGAAAAATCCCTGTCTTCCGACAAGGATTTCATCTTATTTTTCTTCCTTAGCTCTTTCTTCTTTTAGCCATTTTTCATAGCTTTCGAGTAGATTGATAGCCATTTGGGTTGCCAAGGCTAGTGAGAAGGCTTCTGTACCTTCAGTTGTTTCGTCTTGGACTTCCAATTTACTTTCTTCGTAAATGGCTTTGAGAGCCTTATTGCTAAGCGTGTCTTTAAATGCTTGGAATTCTTTCATGGTCAAAGCCTCCTTGATTCTACGGCAACATCTACAGCTACTGTTACCGTTTTCACTTTAAGTTTACACCATTTCAGAGAAATTGCAAGGATTTTCCTTAATAATAAGGAGAGCTTTCACTCTATCTGCGACCTACTGAGCAGGAGTCGCAGCCCCTGTGAGATACTCAGTCGTATAGGCTACGATAGCTCCCGAATCAGCATTTACCGCGTATTTATAACGTAGACCGCTAGCAGCATAGTCAAAGCTGATATTGTAGACCTTACCATCTCCTTCAGTCTTCAATTCCGTTTTCAAGTTTGTCACAGAACCTTCAGCTAGGCCAGCATGGTTAAGAGCTGTTGTTTGCGCAGTCTCTTTTGATACAGCTGTCTCTTCCTTGCTTTCACTAGGTTGAGTCTCGTCTTTAGGTTCTTCACCTTTTTGAGCGTCATCCTCATCCTTAGTTGTTGGATGGTCACTCTTATGTTTCAAAATAGATCCTGACTGACCATCAATTGTATACTCAAAATGGTTGTCTGACGTTGTGAAACTAATCTCATAACTTCCGTGAAGCCCAGAACGTGCTTTCGAAACTGTTGATTGAGAAATCTCAGAAGTTTTGACACCTGCATTTTTGTAAGCAATGTCTGCCGCATCTTGTTCTGACAAGCGATAACCTGAACCGTTAAAAATAAACAAGGCTGCAGCGATGGCAACTGGGATAGCGAGCAAAATCAGATAGCCCACTAGCTTTTTCATTTTTCGCATAAAATTCTCCGCTATTTTAATCTAATACTACTATTATATCTTAAAGTTCTAAAATTGTCAGATAAACTTGTCTCATTTTTAGGACAACATCATAAAAAGTTCCCGATAGCTATCAGGAACTTCTACGAAATGTTACTATTTGGCCAGTTACAAAGACTAGTATGGCCATCCAGATAAAGAGGAAGCCTTTCAACTCTCCAAAGCTGACCGTCTCACCAAAAATGAGGATGGCTACGAGAAGTTGAATCGTTGGATTAAGATACTGGATGAAACCAATAAGGTTAAGCGGTGCCCTTTTGACTGCTTCTGAGAAGCAAAGCAAGGGAACAGCCGTCACCACACCGGATATGGCTAGGAGAAACATTTCCATGCTCGAATAGGAATAAAATGATTCTGGAGAAAAGAAAACGAGATAGATAGCTACAAAAGGTAGTAGCAAGCCACTTTCTACTAGCATGGCTACGTCACTGGATAGCCTAACCCCTTTTTTGATTAGACCATAGAAACCAAAGCTCAGAGCTAACCCCAATGAAACCATGGGAAGTTTTCCTGTATTGGCAACAAGAACCAATACTCCTATAAAGGCCAATACTACTGCTACCCACATGGTCCTACTCAATGATTCACGAAGAAAAATAAGGGCAAACAGGATAGAAACAATAGGCATAATGTAATAGCCCAGGCTAGCCTGCGTCGCTTGACCATGACCCACAGCATAGATATAAATCAACCAGTTAGCTGCTATAAGAAAACTAGCAAGTAGCATACGAAGCAAGGCTTTCTTATCCTGCCAAAGTTCCACAAGCTCCCCTTTGAAACGTGTATTTTGCTTAGCGACTAGGGCGTAAGTCAACATAGTCACTACAGTAAAAATAATCCGCCATGAGAAGGTGTTGTAAGCCGAAACACCTGCTAAAAGCTTCCAAAAAAGGGATAAAAATCCCCATTGAATATAGGTGGCTAGACCAAAGAGTAGCCCTTGATTTTTTCTAGTCAACGACCACACCTGCTTTGTCCACAGATAGGATGAAGGTTTCACCATCTAAACCAAGACCATCTATTGCCGTTTTAAGAGCCTCAGCCTGATCATTTGGTGTCAAGGTCATAACTGTTGGGCCAGCGCCTGAAAGATAGGTCGCATAAGCACCGTATCGACCTGACAATTCCTTAATAGTCGCAAATTCTTTAACCAATTTTTGACGGTAGCGTTCGTGGAACATATCCCCTTGAATAGCATGTCCCGCCTTAACCAAATCGCCTGCAAAGAGGGCAGCTATGGCAACGTTTGCAATAGATGATGCAGCTACAGCTTCTTTGTAAGACAGGTCACTTGGAAGAACCCCACGTGAATCAGACGTCTTAAGTTCATAGCTCGGAATGAAGGCTACAAAGGCACACTCTGGAAAGTCTGTCACGATGCTATTAACATGTTCATCCACATAAGAGGCTACAACAAGATTCCCAAAAATAGCTGGGGCAACATTGTCCGGGTGACCTTCAATCTTGGTTGCAATATCAAGTTTATCATCGTCTGAGAGCTGCAAGTCTGCCAATTGATTGGCCAACTCGATTCCTGCGACAATAACAGAACTTGAAGAACCTAACCCACGCGCCAAGGGAATATCTGATGTCATCACCAATTTATGGGGCTGCAAATCAGACTTAACTTGCAAGGCAGTTGAAATGAGGAGGTTATTTTCATCTGAAGGAATATCGCCCAAATCATGTTCGATATGCCATGCATCCACTGGTTCAAGCACCTCGACTGTCAAATATTTAGAAACGGCAACACCCACAGAGTCAAAACCTGGACCAATATTGGCAGATGTTGCTGGAACAGTAATTTTCATAATAATACACCAAAAGGAGGAAAGCCATCAGCGACTTTTCTCCTTGAATACCTTTCTTATACGCACCAGTATGGGATTATCAATTAGTTAGACAAAACTTTCAATGTGTTGACAACTGTGAAATCTTCTGCTGCTTCAAGTTTTTCAGTAACAGCTTTAAGTTGTGTCTTAGACATAGCATGTGTAATCACAACGATACGAGCTGTTGTGCCATTTGCTTTTTGTTGCAAGACTTGTTCAAATGAAATATCTTCTGAGTTGAAGATTTCAGACAAGTGAAGGATTTTACCTTTTTCGTCTGGCGTATCAAGGGCAAAGTAGTAGTTGCTCTTAACATCTGCTGGATTAGCCAATGGCAAGTCACGACGGAACTCATTAAATGGTTTACCAACATTGCCATCTGAAAGACGACGAGCAATACGGATAATATCTGCCAAAACAGATGTTGCTGTTGGTTTTTGACCAGCACCTGGACCGTAGTACATTGATTCGCCAATACCGATAGATTCAACAAAGACTGCATTCATGACATCGTTGACGCTAGCAAGTGGGTGATTTTTTGGCAAGAATGTTGGGGACACTTCTGCTGAGATACCTGATTCTACTTCACGCACATCACCAACCAATTTGATGACATAACCCAATTCTTGAGCAACAGCTACATCATCAGTAGAGATGTTTGTAATCCCCTTGTGAGTCACATCGTCGAAATCAATTGTGGCACCAAATCCAAATTGGCTAAGGATAACAGCTTTATAAGCAGCGTCAATACCTTCAACGTCGTTAGTTGGATCACTTTCAGCATAACCAAGTTCTTGGGCAGTCTTAAGAGCGTCCTCATATGACCAACCTTCGTCAACCATCTTAGTCATCATAAAGTTAGATGTTCCGTTAAGCACACCAAGGATACGTGTCACCTTATCAGACGTCAAAGAGTTAGCCAAAGTACGCAAAATTGGAATACCACCAGCAACAGCAGCTTCATAGTAGAAAGCCACTCCCTTATCTTGGGCAAGAGAAATCAACTCTTTTCCATGAGTAGCAATCAAGTCTTTGTTAGCAGAAACAACGTTTTTACCTGCTTCAAGTGCTTTTGTGATGAAGGTACGAGCTGGCTCGATACGACCCATCAATTCAACAACGATTTGAATCTCTTCATCATTAAGGATTTCGTCAACATTTGTGACAAAATTGTAGTCGTTTCCGGCAGCGATAAGACGATTTTTTTCCTCGTCATCTTTAACCAAAACTTTGGCAATTTCGAGTTGGTCACGTGAGGCTGCAAGAACCTTTTCACCATTTTCCTTCAAGAGGAAAGGAATACCGCTAGCTACTGTACCAAAGCCAAGCAATCCAATTTTAATAGACATTTACGATTTCTCCTTAAAAACATACATTTTTTTAATTGTACCACATTTCTATCGGAATTGACAGAATATTGTTGCCATTTAAGGAGGCAAGTATTCTTTTTACTGAAAATTCTGTGCATTTCCATCCCATTTTTGTTAGAATAATAGCTAGACCTATTTGAAAGGGGATACAATGACTTCTCAAAAGAAAAAAACAACCCAAGCTAACAGAAAGAAACTGAACCTTCTTCTGCTTTTCCTAAATATTGTCCTTCTTGGCTTACTAGCAGTCTTTATGCTTAACCGACCAAATCAGTCGAAAAGCAAGCAACAACAGGCTCAGACCAGTCAGTCTAAGACGACAGCTAAATGGAAAACCTATGACGATCCTGTCCAAATCCCTATCCTGATGTATCATGCCGTACACGTCATGGATCCATCTGAAGCTTCTAACGCCAACCTTATCGTTGACCCAGACCTCTTCGAGGCACAAATCAAGGCCTTGGCGAAGGCAGGATACTACTTCCTAACGCCTGAAGAAGCCTATAAAGCCTTCACTGAAAATGCCCTACCTGCTAAGAAGGTTGTCTGGCTGACCTTTGACGATGGTAACGAAGATTTCTACACCATTGCCTATCCTATTCTCAAAAAATACAAGGCTAAGGCAACCAATAATATTATCACTGGCTTTGTCAAGAAAGGGAACGCTGGAAATCTTACCGTCAAACAAATGAAAGAAATGATGGCTCACGGTATGAGCTTCCAGTCTCATACGGTTAACCACCCCGATTTGTCAACCACTGATAAGGCGACACAAAAGGTTGAATTAACGGATTCTATTGACTTCCTTGAAAATAAACTCAATACCAAGGTCAATACCATTGCCTACCCATCAGGTCGCTACAATCAAACGACACTTGACCTAGCTAAGAAAACTTACAAGTTAGGACTAACAACCAACGAAGGGCTAGCCAGTGCCAAGGATGGTCTTCTCTCACTTAATCGTGTCCGTATTCTGCCAACAACAACAGCTAAAGGACTTCTCAGCGAGATTGATACTGACAATGAATAAAAGAAATCACTTGATTCAAGAATCAAGTGATTTTTATGTTCTAGTCAAATATTTCTGATAGGATAGCCACACCCTTTTCGATTTCAGTATCACTTAGGGTGATTGGTGGCAAAAGACGAATCACATTTGTCCCTGCAGTTAAAACAATTAACCCCTTATCTCGAGCCGACTGGACCAATTCTCCTAAATTACCAGTAGTCTCAATCCCAATCATATAGCCCAAGCCACGTACAGTGGTGACCGTCTCTTTATCAGATAAAGCTGCCTGCAATTTTGCTTGTAGCTGGTTTCCATTTTCAAGGGCAGTATCTAGAAAACCTGGGACCAACATAACTTCAAGCGTAGCTTTGGCCGCAGCCATAGCCAGTTTATTTCCTCCAAAGGTAGAGCCGTGACTTCCGTAAGAAAAGGCTTCTCCAAGAGATGACTTAGCAAGCATGGCACCAACTGGCACCCCATTTGCCAAACCTTTTGCCAGAGTAAAGATATCTGGTTCAATATCGTAGTGCTCATAAGCATAAAGCTTACCAGTACGACCAAGTCCTGTCTGAACCTCATCTACAATAAGATAAATACCCGTCTCCTTACAAAAGTCAGCCAAAGCCTTAACAAAGTCCTTATCAGCAGGTTGAACACCTGATTCCCCTTGAACCAACTCCAACATAATAGCCGCTGTTTCGTCACTAGCTAGGGCCTTGACACTATCTATGTCATTGAAAATAGCATAGCTAAAGTGGGGCACACCTTCACCAAAGCCTTGTTTGATTTTATCCTGACCAGTGGCAGACATGGATCCAAACGTTCGACCATGGAAGGAATTTTGGAAGGTAATGATTTCTTGTTTACCTGAAGCCTTACGGGCAATTTTGATGGCTGCCTCATTGGCCTCTGCACCACTGTTACAGAAAAAAGCCAGATAGTCCTTATCACCAATTAAAAGGTCAGCAACATCCTCTTGCAACTGATTGTGATAGAGATTAGGTTGATGCAAAATCTTGCCCACCTGCTCTGTCAAAGCCTGATTGACATGGGGATGATAGCCCAGATTGGTTACCCCAATACCTGATGAAAAATCCAAGTAGGTCTTGCCAGTTGTATCTGTCGAATAATTGCCCTGAGCCGAAGCAAAATCAATCGCTGCCCGCTTATAGTTTGAAAATAGTTTTGTCATCTCTTACTCCTTGATTATGGTACCGTCTGTCAGGTTATCACCAATAATGACCTGCTCGACACCAGCTTGAACTGTCTGAACAGCACTTTGAATTTTAGGAATCATGCCTCCAGTTATCACACCTGAATCTATTTTTTTCTGAACGTCCACAAAATTCAGATGTTCCAAAATCTGACCATTTTCTAAAACACCCTTAACATCTGTCATAAGGATAAGTTTTTTGGCACCTAGACTAATTGCCACAGCTCTAGCAAGGTAATCGGCATTGATATTGAGTAAATCCCCCTGCTCACTATAGCCTAGGCTAGGAATCAAGGGAAGTTTGCCTTGAGATAGGAGCGCCACTAGGGTTTGATTATTGATGCTTTTGACTTCACCCACAAAACCATAGGTCTCTTGATCTAAGAAATCAGCATGGACAAGGTCTGGCAATTCATCTACAAGCTGATAGGCTGGCAAACCTGCAGTTGTCAGCTCATCCGCTAAGTTTTTCCCAACTATGTCAACCAAAGCTTCTTTGATCAAGGCCATATCTGACTGACCCGTCACACGAAGACCATTGACCTTGTGAATTGGAATATGATGTGCCTCCATCAGCTGATTAATAGCAAAACCGCCCCCATGAACGATAACAATTTTTTGACCAGCCTGCTGCCATTCTGACAGTTTAGCCAATATCTCAGGAGTTAGCTGCTTACTGGCTACTCCACCAATCTTGATTACAATATATTCAGTAGTCATCAGTTAACCCCTTTGTCATAGATAACTTAAGTATGGTAGAGGGCATTAATCTTAACGTAATCGTAAGAAAGATCACACCCCCATGCAGTTCCTTTTTCATGTCCAGCATGAAGATCTACCGTTATTGTGACTTCATCATCATGCATGATGTCTTTCATTTCTTCATCATCAAAGGAAACAGGACTAGAGGCCAACATAACTGGCAGACCGCCAAGCATAATATCAACATTATCCACAGGAACATCCACACCAGCGTAGCCCACAGCGGCTAAAATACGTCCCCAGTTAGGATCTTCACCAAAGATAGCCGTTTTAACCAGGCTTGACCCGACAACGGATTTGGCCATCATACGTGCATCAAGGGCATTAGGGGCATTGACCACATCAACTTGGATGAGTTTATTAGCACCTTCACCGTCCTTGGCAATTTTCTTAGCCAACTCTTGCATCACGAAATTCAACATCTTCGAAAATTTATCGAACTCTGGTGTATCTGGCAAAATCTCTTCGTTGAGTGTACAGCCATTGGACATGACAAGAACCATATCATTAGTTGAAGTATCTCCGTCAACTGTAATCTGATTAAAGGTCTTTTCCACATTTTGGCTCAAAGCCAATTGAAGGGTGTCACTAGAAATATTAGCATCACAAGTGATAAATCCTAGCATGGTCGCCATATTAGGGTGAATCATGCCTGAGCCCTTAGCGACACCAGCCATAGTGACCACATCACGTCCAAAGGTCTCCGTCACAGCAATGGTCTTAGTCGCTGTATCTGTCGTCAAAATCGCCTTGGCGAAATCATCAGCATTCCCATTAACCACTATCTTGGAAAGACCATTTTTCAGCGTATCCATTGGTAGCAACTCACCGATAATCCCTGTAGAGGCTACACCAACCAAATCTGGTTCAACACCTAGCTTTTCAGCGGTCCACTCCTGCATGGTGTAGGCATCCTCCAAACCTTGAGTCCCTGTACAAGAATTGGCTACACCTGAGTTAACAACGATAGCTTTCATTTTTCCAGCCTTTTTAACTGAGGTCTTGGTCACAATTAGAGGAGCTGCAATCACCTTATTGGTCGTGTAAACACCTGCAACACTAGCTGGTTTTTCAGAGACAATCCAACCAAAGTCCATTTTTCTCTTTTTAAATCCTGCATGTAGCCCATCTGCTGAGAATCCCAGCGGACTAGCAATTGTTCCATCGATGACTTTCATATTTTTTCTCCTAACTCTATGCTTTCATCTACAAGTATGACGGTGTCATAAGCAAACCTTCCGTCTCATCCCACCCCTGCATGAGGTTGAGATTTTGCACTGCCTGTCCAGCTGCTCCTTTAAGCAGATTATCAATAACTGAAATAACTGTCAGAACATTGGTTTTTTCATTATAGGCAAAGCCAATATCTGTAAAATTCGATCCGATAACATTGTGCAGTTCTGGCAAGCTGTCTTGAACACGTACAAAGGGTTTATCGCTATAAGCCTTTGTGAATGCTGAAGCTACGTCAGCTACAGTCACGTCCTTCTTCAACTTACAATAAACCGTAGCCATGATTCCGCGATTAACTGGTAAAAGAGACGTTGATAACTGAATCTCAGGCATTTCTGGATTAAAGGTCTGCAAGATTTGAACAATCTCAGGAATATGCTGATGATGATTAAGTTTATAAGTCACGTAATTATCGTGAACATTGACAAAATGACTAGACTCACTCAAAGCCTTACCCGCACCAGTTAAACCAGACTTGGCATCCACAATGACACTATCCGTCTCAATCAGACCAGAAGCAACCAAAGGAATCAGGGCCAACTCTGTCGCTGTTGCATAGCATCCAGGATTGGCAATAAATTTCTTACCCTTCACATCTGTATATTCCGATAATGCATATGTAAATTTATTCAAAATACTCTGCTTGGCAGGTGATTTTTTATACCATTCTTGATAAACATCTGCCGGCAAGCGATGATCCCCAGATAAATCAATAACAGGAAAATCAGCTTGAACAAATTCCTCCGCAAGCAAACTAGCAACTCCTGAAGGTGTGGCAAAGAAAACCAAATCCGCCTTTTTCATAATCTTTTCCGCATCATAAGCTTCAATGTCTAAGTCACAAACACCTGTCAGATAGGGATACACATCAGACAATCGTCGACCCACTTCCTTGGTTGCGTGAATAGAAACAAGTTCCACTTTTTTATGATTATTCAAAATTTTAACTAACTCTAAACCACTATAACCAGTGATACCAACGATTGAAACTTTCATTTATGCACTCCTTTTGTATAAATATGTAACTAGTTTATTGTATTTTTATTCATTTGTCAAGAGGGAAATGTAATTAATATGAAAAAACAAGCAGTCTTTTTCAACTACTTGTTTCATGATTGTTATCTAGTTATTAAATAAATGCAAGTTGGCAATACGATTGACTGCTTCGACTAGACGCTCTGGCTCTACCAAAAGCCCAATACGAACATAAGCATCACCCGCGGGACCAAAGCCTTTACCTGGTGCCACAGCAACATGGGCCTTCTCAAGCAAAAGATCCGCAAAACTCTCACTGGTGTACCCCTCTGGCACAGGCATCCAAGCATAGAAAGAACCTCTGGATGGAAAGGCCTGCCAGCCAATCTTAGCAGTTGCCTGAACAAAAGCATCTCGACGGCTATCATAAGTCGC
Source organism: Streptococcus sp. HMSC065H07 (assembly GCF_001837325.1). Taxonomy (NCBI): domain Bacteria; kingdom Bacillati; phylum Bacillota; class Bacilli; order Lactobacillales; family Streptococcaceae; genus Streptococcus; species Streptococcus sp. HMSC065H07. The sequence continues at coordinate 96,318 of NZ_KV832038.1, read as the reverse complement.
ATTCAGTTGGGCAACAGCCTCCTCAGATTTAGGGTCTAAGAGAGCTGCAATCCCAGCCTCCTGCAAGGCAGGAAAGATTCCCACAAAAAGATGGTCTTGAATCAGATTTAAGGCTTCAATCATTTGCTCATTCCCAGCCGCAAAGGCCAGACGCCAACCAGCCATATTGAAGGTTTTCGAGAAAGTATAGAACTCAATGCCCACATCTTTAGCACCAGGCGTTGATAAAAAGCTAGGATTCTCATAGCCCTGATAACCCAAAGCTCCGTAAGCCAAATCACTCACCACTCCTACTTCGTAGGTCTTAGCCCAAGCAACTAACTTTTCATAAAAAGCCTTAGTCGCCACAGCCCCCGTCGGATTATTCGGATAATTGATATAGATAAACTTAGCACGGCGGGCTGTCTCCTCAGGAATGGCATCCAGATCTGGCAAAAAATCATTTTCAGCCGTCAAAGGAAAGGTTTCATAGGTCACACGGCCTAAACTCACTCCTGACAAGTAATCTGGATAACCTGGGTCAGGCAAGAGCAGGAGGTCACCAGGATTCATCAAAGCTAGAGGCAATTCCACTAGTCCAATTTTAGCTCCACCCATGACACAAATCTCACGCTCCGAATCCAAATCAACCCCATAATGTTTTTCGTAAAAACTAGCAGCTGCTTCCTTAAAGGGACGATTGCCTCGAAACTGTGAATACTTATGGCTAGCAGGATTTTTCGCTGAGACGCACAGCGCCTCAACAATATGGTCATAAGTCGGTTGGTCGGGATTGCCTTGACCGAGATTGATCACATCTGCTCCTTCCGCTACCTTGGCATTAACTTTAGCAACCAAACCTGCAAAAAACTGTTCTGGCAATGCCTTCAATAAGTCAGATTCTTCAAATAACATAAACGCTCCTTAATGATACAAGTCCGTGCGACGATCCTCAAAAACAGGAATCTGACCTCGAACCTTATCTACCTCTTCAAGATTAATATCGGCCGTAAAAATGCCCTCCTCATGCTCCTTGGATTGCAAGACCACATTTCCAAGTGGATCAATAACCATAGAATGTCCTGAAAAGACATCGTCTGGTCCTGTTCCGACACGATTAACAGCAACTACAAAAGCTTGATTTTCAACCGCACGCGCCTTTAACAAAATCTCCCATTGCTGCACACGAGGTTCTGGCCACTGCGCTACCACAAAAAGTACCTTGGCCCCTTGTGCCATCTGTGTTCGCACCCATTCAGGAAAACGAATATCATAACAAATGACACTAGCAGCTGTCACAGCATCAAGCTCAAATACAGACTCCGAAGACCCAGCAGACATGTACTGGTCCTCTGCCATGAGGCCAAAGAGATGGACCTTGCTGTAGGTATTGATTAGGTCCCCAGACTTATTGTAGACGTAGGTCGTGTTGTAGAATTTGCCGTCCTTCTCAATAGCAACGGACCCTCCGATAATAGCCACAGCATGCTCCCTAGCAAAACGAGACAAGAGTTCCTGAGATTCCAATCCATCCTTATCTACAAGCCCATCCAGTTCATCTAAAGCATAGCCTGTATTCCACATTTCAGGAAGCACAATGACATCGGGATTGTCATCAAGCGCCCTTTCCAACATCTCTTTCACGTGCTTTTTATTTTCCACAGGCTGTCCGTGGGCAACATCCATCTGTACCAATGCGATTTTCATAGTAACCTCGATTCTATATTAACCATTATAGCACTCCAAAAGACGTCACAAAAATTGAAAAATTCAATCTCATGATAAAGAAAGGCTATCAAAAAAGGCTGGACACATTATCCAACCTGATTCATTACTTCATTAAGCAATATCAACGTAACGGCGAGCACCGCTCACTGTCATGTATGAGAGCCATGTGTGACCATCTGCTGTCAAAACTTTGTCATAGTTAACACTCATGCCCTTATCATAGTAGGCCAACTCTGGGCTTGAAACCTTAGCTTCTGCCTTGATTGACGCACGACCTGTGAAGGTATAACGACCTGACTCTGGGAGACTTAGTTTTGCAGCTGGTTGACTTGCTTCTGGCTTCGCTGCTGCAATATCAACATAACGACGAGCACCACTTGTTGTCACATATGAAAGCCATTGACGGCCATCGGCTGTGAGAACCTTATCGTAGTTTACACTCATACCCTTGTCATAGTAGGCTAATTCTGGGCTTGAAACTTTAGCTTCTGCCT